>JBBSNE010000441.1:0-2478 GCA_038232815.1 Euzebyales bacterium
TCGCTGCGGTCGGACAGGAACCGTTCGATCTCTTCGGCCAGGTCATCGCCTGAGGGGACCTGTTGGACAGTGCCGCCCTCGTCGACGTGGGTTTCCAGCCGCTCGACCATTTCTGCCGCGTCCGGATGGTCCGCCACGGCTTCGTCCACCTGGGTGTTGTGAGCGGCGGCGGCTTGTTCCAGTTCTTCGGTGTCGACGTCCACGCCGAAGGTCCGGGCGACCGCTTCGACCAGAGCCAGGATCGACGACGGGTGGGCGTTGGCGCTGATGTAGTGCGGCACCTCTGCCCACAGCCCGACGGCCGGGATGCCGGCTTCGCCCAGACGATGCTGCAAGACCACCTGTGCCCCCACTGGTCCGGTGTAACCCGGAACGCGCGCAGCACTAGGAACCAGGTCACCCGCGGCCGCGTTGCCCGCTGCGACGATCTGCGTCGGACGGGTGTGGGGGGCGGCGGCGGGATAGGCCCCCAACCCCAGGGCGGTTTCGATCCCCAAGTCACGGCACAGCCCGACCACAGAGTCACAAAATCCCTCCCAGCGCATGTCAGGTTCGGGGCCCAACAGGAACACCGCGTCGTGCTGACCGTCAGGGACCTCGGCGACCAGCACCTGCAACTCATCGAATTCGATGCGTCGCAACACGCCGTTGTCAATGACCGTGGTGGGCCTACGAGCCCGATAGTCAAGGAAGGTATCGCGATCAAACGTCCCGACCGCACTCGCTGACCAGCGGTGACGAAGGAACATCGCCGCGTTGGATCCGGCATCGCCGGCATCGATGAAGCCGTCCAGGGAGGTGATCAGGACAGGGCGTCGCAACGCGGGAACCTCTGAGGTGAAGTGGATCAATGACTGAGCCATGACCCCCCACAGTAGTAGGCCCTGCCGGAACGGTCCCGGCTAGGGTGGCGGGGTCTGGGAGGCGTCTGGGTTCCTGGTGGGCTCCGCGGTCTTCAAAACCGACGAGGGCGACACGGTCGTCCTGGCGGGTTCGATTCCCGTCCGCCTCCGCTTTCGCTGCGTTCGACCCGTTTCGTTGCCCGCCGCAGTCCAAAATGCGGCAGGATGCGAGGATGACCGAGCCGATCATTCATCACAGCCCTCTGCCCGACGTCGAGATTCCAGACGGGCCATTGACCCCGTTCGTGTTGTCGCAGGCCAAGCAGCGCGGGGACAAACCGGCCCTGATCGACGGACCGTCGGGGCGCACGCTGTCGTATGCCGACCTGGCCGGGCACAGCACCGCGCTGGCCGGCGGTTTGGTCGCCAAGGGGTTCGGCAAGGGCGACACCCTGGCGCTGCTGGCACCGAACCTGCCGGAATATGCCGTGATCTTTCACGGTGTCGCGCTGACCGGGGGGTCGGTCACCACGATCAATCCGACCTACACCGCCAAGGAGGTCGCCCACCAACTGTCCGACGCCGGCGCCACCATCATGATCACCATCGGCATGTTCGCCGACACCGCGGCCGAGGCGGCAGAGGGGACCAAGGTCAGCGAGATCTACACCATCGATGAGGCCGAGGGACTGCCGCAGTTCACCCAGTTGTTCGGCGAGCCCCTGTCCGAGCCGGTCGAGGTGGACGGGGACGACGTGGTGGTCCTGCCCTACTCCTCGGGGACGACAGGGCTGAGCAAGGGGGTCATGCTGACCCACCACAACCTGGTGGCCAACATCCTGCAGACCGTGGCAGCAGCTGACCTGAGCGAGGACGAGTCCTACGTGGCCGTGCTGCCGTTCTTCCACATCTATGGGATGCAGGTGTTGATGAACTCCGGGCTGTACGCCGGCGCCACGATCATCACGATGCCGCGGTTCGACCTTGAGCAGTACCTACAGCTGAACGCCGAGCACAACTGCACCCGCGCCTTCGTGGCCCCACCGATCGTGGTCGCGATGGCCAAACACCCGATCGTTGACAACTACGACCTGTCCTCGTTGGAGCAGATCTTCTCGGGCGCTGCACCGCTGTCGGCTGATGTGGCCGAGGAGGCGGGCCGTCGGCTGAACTGTGAGGTGGTGCAGGGCTACGGCATGACGGAGCTGTCACCGGTCAGCCACCTGACCGTGCCAGGGGGCTACAAACCCGGATCGGTCGGGGTCACCGCCCCCGGGACCGAAACCATGATCGTGGACCCGGCCTCGGGCGAGTCGTTGGGGACCGATTCCGACGGTGAGCTGATGGTCCGCGGGCCCCAGGTGATGAAGGGGTATCTGAACAATGACCAGGCCACGGCCGACACCATCAACGATGACGGGTGGCTCCACACCGGCGACATCGCTCGGATCGACTCCGACGGGCACGTCTACATCGTCGACAGGCTGAAAGAACTGATCAAGTACAAGGGATTCCAGGTCCCCCCTGCGGAGTTGGAGGCGTTGCTGCTGACCCATCCGGACGTGGCGGATGCGGCGGTCATCGGCCTGCCCGACGACGAGGCCGGTGAGATCCCGGTCGGTTACGTGGTGCTGAA
>JBBSNE010000442.1:0-2475 GCA_038232815.1 Euzebyales bacterium
ATCGGGTACGTGGTCGGGGCAGTGGTGGTGCTGTTGGTCGTCGTCTTGTTGCTGCTGATGATCGCGGGGGCCAAGAAAGCGGCTGATCAGGCGGAACGCATCGTGGGTGCGCTGCACCAGGCACGGGACAACTCCAGTGGTCTGTGGGAACTGGAGGGGACCACGGTCACCGCCTCACGGATCACCGCATCCGCCACCGCTGCTCGTGAACACCTGCAGGACCGTCGATGAGCACCGAAACGCTCTGGAGCATCACGTTGGTGGTCGGATTGGTCGTTGCCGTGGTGGCATGGGGCCTGTTGCACCTGTTCTACCGGCAGGTCCGTCGGATCGAAGCGGGCAGCGAGCTGATCTGGGAGGCCGGGAAAGAGGTGGCCCGAAACACCGCGACGACCTGGCAGTTGGGTGCGGTATCCCAGCAGTTGGGCGATCTGTCACAGGAAACCGAGCGTCATCAGGCGTTGCTGCGTACGGGGTCGTCGGCAGTGAGGGAGGCGTGACATGACCGCTGTGTTGATCGCGCTGAGCGTCATCGAGATCGTGCTGGTGGTGGGGGTCATCGCGGTCTATCTGCGTCTGGTCGGTCAGTCACTGGAACGGTCGTCGGTGTCGTTGGGAAAGGTTGCCGCCGGTGTGCGTGCAATCGAATCGCATACGGCAGGCATCGGTCCCTCGGTCACGGGCATCAACGGTCAGCTGACCCGGATCGCAGCGAACCTGGACGATGTGGCAAGCCTGGCCGGCCGTGCCGCAGGCCCCGCCCCACGATCGGGATGACGGTGGAACGACTCCACATTCCGAAGTCTGAGACCTTGCGTCGCATCTTTTGGCGCAGTGAGATCCTGCAGGTGATGTATTGGCTGCACGGTGAAGGCCTTGGTGACATCGTCGACGCGGCCACGCTTGATCGCTTCTTGGGTATCAGCGCCGCGGAGGCCGTTCCGCACCTGGACCGACTGGTGACCGACGGCTACCTGATCCCCATCGGTGACACCTACACCCTGTCACAGGAAGGCCTGCGTGAGGGGGCCGCGGAGTTTGCCACCTCATTTGCCGAACTGACCAAGCCGGGTCACGGTGAGTGCAGTGCCGACTGCTGGTGTCACGCCTCCCCCGACGAGGCTGCAGCCTGTTTCGAAGCCCGTCACGAACCGCACGACCACGCATGAACGTCGGACACGAACCCACCGGCGGGCTTCCCCGCAATTATCTGCGCGCCTGCATCGTGTTGTTGTTGAACGAGCAGCCGTCACACGGCTATGACCTGATCGACGGCCTGGGGGCCTTGGGATTGCAGGGCGCCGATCCCGGCGGCCTGTACCGGGCGTTGCGGGCGATGGAACAAGAAGATCTGGTGACGTCGTGGTGGGAGGAGTCCTCGTCAGGGCCGGCCCGACGCTCCTACAGCTTGACCGATGAGGGGCGGGAGTGGTTGCACGCCTGGGCCGGCACCCTGGGTCAGGTCCGTCAGTACCTGGGGGTTTATCTGGACCGGTATGCCGCGAAGGCCTATGAAATGGACCGCTCGTGAGGATCGCCATCGCGGGCAAGGGGGGCGCCGGCAAGACCACCATCTGTGCTTCGCTCGCGCGCCTGTACGCCGCCAGGGGCCTGGACGTCTACGCGATCGATGCGGATTCGAACCCAAACCTGGCATCGGCGCTGGGCATTGACCCCGACCGCGCGGCCGGCGTGCAGTCCCTGCCGGTCTCGGCGGTGTCCCGCCGCCTGGACGGCCCCGCGTTGACGCTGGGCCTGGACGAGTTGCTGGAGGGTTACGCCATCGGGGGCGCTGATGGCATCCGCCTGATGTTGATGGGGATGCCCCAACATGCCGAGGAGGGGTGCATGTGCAGCGCTCATGCCACGGTTGGGGCGGTCCTGGCTGACCTGCAGCACCGCCCGCAGGCAATCACGCTGATCGACATGGAGGCGTCCCCCGAACACTTCAGTCGTGGGACGGTCCGTCACGCCGACACGGTGTTGTTGATCACCGAGCCGTACTGGCGGTCGCTGGAGACCACCCGGCGGATGGCGGAACTGGCAGCCGAGTTGCCCATCGACCAGGTGGCCGTCGTCGCCAACAAGGTCCGCAACCCAGACGATCTTGCGGCCATCACCGAGTTCTGCGGCAGCCACGGCCTGACGCTGCTGGGCGCCGTGCCGCGCAGCGACGTGGTGTTGGACGCTGACATGGCCGCCCGGTCCCTGATCGACACGGCCGCTGAGGGCGCGCCCGTGGTCAGTGCCCTGCGCGATTTGGGTCACCGCCTGTACCCCACCGTCATGCAACCCATCTGAGAGGGCCATCATCATGGAGTCAGTAACCAAACCATCTGTTAGTGAACAGAGCCCGGCCCAGACATTGCTGGACATCCTCGGACCGGTCAAAAAGTTTCGTGACCAAGACGAGCTGGGTGACTTCGGCATGCCTTCCCGGGCGTCGATGGAGGAGATGCTTGACCCCGTCGCCAA
>JBBSNE010000443.1:0-2472 GCA_038232815.1 Euzebyales bacterium
ATCCCCGGCGCACTGATCGGCGAGACCGTGACGGTGCGGGTGGACCGCCGACTGGTCAAGGTCCTGCACCGCGGACAGGTGGTCAAGATCCACGCCCGATTGCATGCTGGCGGCCGTTCTACCGACCCTGACGACCTGCCGTCGGAGGTCACCGCCTATGCGATGCGTGATCTGGACAAGCTCGTCGCGATGGCCTCCCGGCACGGAGACACGATCGGGGTCTACGCCCAGGCGATGCTGGACGTGCCGTTGCCGTGGACGAAGATGCGGGCCGTCTACCGGCTGCTCGGGCTGGTCACCAAGTTCGGCGGTGACCGGGTCGATCAGGCGTGTCGGCGGGCACTGGAACACGAGGTCGTCGACGTGGGTCTGATCGGCCGGATCCTCGAGCGGGCGACCGAGGCCGACCCGGACGAACCCGGCCGCAACGTCATCGCCGCCGCGAACAGGTTCGCCCGCGACCCCGACGAGTTCGCCGTCGACGGCGGGGAGGCATCCGCATGACCACCCCCACCACCACACCCAAGACAACGACGGCCGGGACGCAGGTCACGCCGGAGCTGAAGTCGATGTTGCGTCGGGTCAAACTCGGCAAGACCCTCGACACGCTCCCGGACCGGCTCACCCTCGCCCGGCAGAACGCGCTCACGCACAGCGAGTTCCTCGAACTCGTCCTGGCTGACGAGGTCGAACGGCGGGACCGGCAGTCCTCGGCGTTGCGTGCCCGCAACGCCAAACTCGACCCGACGATGACCCTCGAGGCGTGGGACGGCGACGCGGCGGTGTCCTACGACCGGACCGTCTGGACCGAGCTGATCTCGCTGCGGTTCGTCGCGGACGCACACAACGTGCTGCTGCTCGGACCGGTCGGAGTCGGCAAGACCCACCTCGCCCACGCGCTCGGCCACATCGCCTGCCGACGTGGCCACAAGGTCCACGCCGAACGGGCCGACCGGCTGTTCCGCCGGCTGCGTGCGTCACGGTTGGACAACAGCCACGACGTCGAGATCCGACGGCTCATCGCCGTGGACGTGCTCATCATCGACGACTTCGCACTCCAGGGCCTGGACCCCGGCGAGACCGCCGACTTCTACGAGATCGTCGTGGAACGCCACCTGAAATCGGCGACGATCCTGACCTCGAACCGGGACCCGGTCGAGTGGCTCGCCGCCCTGGCCGACCCGCTGTTGGCCCAGTCGGCGGTGGACCGTCTGCAGTCCGCCGCATGGGAGCTCGTGGTCGAGGGCGAGTCCTACCGACGCCGCCAGAAGCCCTCGCTCACCGGCACCAACCCCACCCAACAGGAGACACGTTCTTGACATTCTTCATGCTGTTCATCATCCTCCTCACGCGGCCGGCCCGCGCCCCGAGGTGGTCCCATGCTCGTGGCAACCGCCTGGTCCCATCACCCTGGCCAGTGACATTCGAGGAGACGAGTGATCGCCGAAGGCCGCGCCGCAGTTGCCGAGGCGCTCGCGCTGTGACTGAGCCTCCCACGGTCGGGCTGTCACGTTGGTAACGCTGCCGTAGCGGCTCGACTCGGGCTGGGTGCTTCCCTGTCGATAGCTGAACGGTATGGGATAGCTGCTCTCTTGCGTGTTCGACGACAGAGAGTGTGGAAGGTTCAACGACAGACAGCGATGAAGTTCACAGCGATCGTGTGGTCGAGTGTGACATCACCGCGGAGAACTGGCCATTAGGCGCGTTGATCTCGGACAGGTGCTGGCGTGATGTGCATGCCTTCGAGGCCTCGGCCACCGCGATCCGGTCGAAACTCGTGGCTCTCGACGAGTTGCGCGATTCGAGAACTGGGTCCCCACTTCCCGCCATCCGGGAGATCTTCCCGTTTGGCGGGAAGTCCGGTCGCGCGGTCGGCGCCTGACCTGACGACCGGGGCCCTTTCAGCACCAGCCCCGCAGACGCGGACGGTTGCCTCGGCGTCGCCGAGCACCGCCACGGGGACGACCCGAAGGGATCCTGTACCCGTGGACGGGACTGGGCACGCTCGAGTCACCCGTTCAGGGACCGCCGTCGTTCCTCCAGTTCGTGCTGGTCGATCTCGCCTCGGGCAAACCGTTCCTCCAGGATCTGGAGGGCGGATGACCCGGGTGGTGTTGGCGAAGGTCCCTGACTGCCGCGGAATGCACGAACGGCCAGCCAGATCCCGCCGACGACGAGCACGAAGAACACCAACAGCCAGAGCAGCATCCCGCCACCGCATCCGTTCATCATCATCGCCTGGCCCGTTCTTTGAAGCAACTGGGATGCACATGTCGCATGTCAGCCACCCATCATGTTCGTCATGCCCTGACCGTTCATCATGTTGCGCATGCCGTTGCCGTTCATCATGCTGGACATCCCCTCCATGGTGTCCATCATGGCGCTGCAATTCTGCATCATGGACTGCATGTCCTCATGGGGGTCGGAGGGAGCCGTCTGCGCGGAGACTGTCGCTGGACTCCAGGTCGCAGC
>JBBSNE010000444.1:0-2452 GCA_038232815.1 Euzebyales bacterium
GTCTGGCTTCCTGCGGCCGCGCTCGTCCCCGCGATCGTCGGTGCCCTCATCGCCCCAATCGCCTCACGACTGCGCGGTCTGTACCTGGCGATCGTCACGTTGGGGCTGGTCTTTTTGGGTGAGCACATCTTCCGCGAGGCCGATTCGATCACCGGCGGTTTTGGGGTGGGTCGTAACGGTGTCGAGGCGTCGTTCTTCGGCATCTCATTGATCAGCCGGGGTTCCAACTTCTCGGGGCAGCAAAAGACCTACTGGTTTTCTTTGGCCGTCTTGGTCGTCGTGGCGATTTTGGGACGCAACATCGCCCGGACCGCGGTCGGTCGAGCCTTTCAGGCCGTGCGTGACCGTGACATCGCCGCGGAGGTCATCGGTGTGGAGCTGACCAAGCACAAAATCCTGGCCTTCACGATCTCTTCTGCCTTCGCCGGGTTGGCGGGAGCGGTCCTGTACACGATCACGCGCCAGATCACCCCAGAAGCCTTCAACCTGGGTCTGAGTGTCCAGTTCATCGCCATGATCTTGATCGGTGGGGCGTCCACGATCAGCGGGTCGATCGCCGGCGCGTTGTTCTTGACGATCATCCTGCGGCTGGCAGAAGAACTCAGTCGGTACGCCAGTTTCATCCCACCCCCGGGCAGCAATGACGGCCTGCTGAACACCGCGCAGGTGTCGACGGTGTTGTACGGGCTGTTGATCATCGGGTTCCTGCTGTTCGAACCGCGTGGCCTGTTCGGCGTGTGGGTACGGATACGCAACTATTGGAAGGGCTGGCCCTTCAGTTATTAACGGCTGAACCGCACATCCCTCCTATCGAAGTAGTAGTTTATTGATCACGCGACCGCGAGGGGTCGCCTCACACAAGGAGCACACACATGAGGTTGCACTCACGCTGGGCCCGATTGGCCCTGATGATCGCGGTGCTGTCGCTGTTGGCGACGGCATGCCGCGGCGACGGCGCGGACACCTCCGCCGATCTGGGAGAGACCGCCGCACCAGCCGACGCCGCTGCCAGCGCCGCGGAGGAAGCCGACGCAGACGCCCCGGAAGAAGAAATGACCGAAGGCGAAATGACCGAAGGCGAAATGACCGAAGGCGAAATGACCGAAGCCGAAATGACCGAAGGCGAGGAGGAACCAGCGGCCCCCGCCGGTGACATCACCTTCGACGACGGGGTGACCGAGGAAGCCTGCCCCGAGGGCGTCAACCCCGACAACGGTTGCATCTACCTGGGCACCATCTCTGACCTGACAGTTGGCCCCTTCGCCGCTCTGGCCGTCCCGATCACCGAGGCGCAGGAGGCATTCTGGCAGCAGGTGAACGAGGAGGGTGGTATCGGCGGCTTTGACATCAACACCTCCGAATACACCCGCGACAACCAGTACAACCCCGAGGTGCACTCCCAGCAATACGAAGAGATCAAGGGTGACATCCTGGCCATCGCACAGTCGCTGGGTTCGCCGACCACGTTCGCGATTCTTGACGACCTGATCGCGAACAACATCGTGACCGCCCCCGCGTCATGGACCTCCGCATGGCTGTTCAACGACGTCATCATCGAGTCGGGCAACACCTACTGCATCGAAGCCATGAACGGGCTTGACTACCTGGTCGAGAACGGCGATCCCATCGAAACCGTGATGGCGGTGCACTACCCCGGTGACTACGGCGACGACGGTGCCTCCGGCGCCCGCTACTGGGCTGAGACCAACGGCGCGGAGTTCGTCGACGTCCCCACCGTCAGCGGTGCGGACAACCAGGGTGAGGCCATCGGACAGGTCGCCGGCGGTGGTGCGGACGTGGTCTTGATCACGACCGGACCAACCGATGCCGGAACCATCGTGGGACAGGCAGCTGCACGCGGGTTCGCCGGACGCTTCGTGTTCAACAGCCCCTCATACAACCCGGGTCTGATGGATTCACCGGCCGCGCAGGCCGTCGAGTCCCTGGTGACCGTCGCCGGTCCCTGGGAGCCCTATCAGACTGACACGCCCGGACACCAAGCCATGCGCGATGCGCTGGGCGACATCGAGGGCAATGACGGCTACACCTCCGGGTGGGCCTGGTCCTATCCCTTGAAGGCGGTGCTCGAGCAGGCCGCCGAGAACGGCGACATGACCCGTCAGGGCATCATGGACGCCGTCGGACAGGTCACCGAAGTCGACTACCAGGGAATGGTCCCCGAAGGGGCCGGGAACCTGAGCGGTGACCCCAACGGTGCCGCGGTCCGGCAGACGTCGATCGGCACACCCACCGGTGAGTTCCCCAGCGGCCTGGCAGGTCAGGGGTTCTATGAGGGTGAGACCGCGGCGGGCTTTGAGTTCGGCGACGCGCCCTGCTATGAGGGTGGGGTCTGACCCAGACACCCAACTGCTGCTGCAAGTATCCGCGAACGCCGTCCCCCCGGGGACGGCGTTCGCCGTTGCGGCGTTCCTCGTTTTGTAACCCCCGCCTA
>JBBSNE010000445.1:0-2417 GCA_038232815.1 Euzebyales bacterium
ATACCTGGCTGGACCCTCAGACCACGTTGGAGGACCTGCAAGACCTGCTGAGGCCCGCACCCGCAACGGCCATCAAGCAGCACCGCGTCTCACAACGCGTCAACAGTGTGTCGAACAACGACGCCGCGCTACTTGACCCCGCACCAGACCAGACCCCCGCGGCACAAGAACCGCTATTCAACTAGCAACTGCCCGAAGCCGATCAAGACCCGGGAGCAACAGCGGGCCCCACCGCCTGGGGTTCGGGAGGCGGACCGGGGGCTTGTGTCGTCGGCGCCGTCGTGGGGACGGGGGTTGGATCGTTGGGTTCCGGTGGAGGGATCGGCGTCGTCGGGGCCGGCGGCGCCGGTGCCGGAGTGGTGGCGGATGGTTCGGTGGGCGAAGCCGGGGGCGTTTGTGTCTGGCTTGGCTGGGGCTGCACCGTGGGCGGGGGCGGAGGTGGTGGCGTCGGCACCGCTGCGGCAGGCGGAGCGGTCGGGGCGGGGGCCGGGTCCTCGTTTTGGATTCCGTCGTCGGGCGTCGTCGCCTCAGTGTCCCCGGCCGGCTGCGTGGTTCCCGCGGACTCGCCCGCGGCAGGACTGAAGGCATTGGTGTTTCCGAAGATCTCGACGTTCATGCCGACCGGGGCGCGGTCGAACAGCCACTTGGCGTCGGCCCGGGTGACCCTGATGCAGCCGTGGGAGGCCGGGTACGCCGGAACGGAATTGGATCCGTGGATCGCCCAACCGCTATAGAAGTACATCGGGTCATACAGGGTGCCCAACGGCGCCTCCCGGACCCCCTCGATACGCCGTTCGACCTTAAAACTACCCACAGGGGTCAACGAGGTCGCGGTGCCTCCACTGGGGTTGTCATAGGTGCTGCCTGAGCCGGACGAGATCGGCAGGATCCGTTCCAGATTTCCCCCGCTCACGACGAAGAGGACCTGTTTGTCAAGGTCGACCTCAATCCGGTCCGCTGCTCCTCCTCGCAATGTGGGAGCAATCGGGTCTGCTGTGGCCGCAATCGTGTTGGGCCCGATGACGCCGTCGGCGACCAGACCATGGACCTTCTGGAATGCCATGACGGCGCTGGCCGTCGCCGAGCCGACCGTGCCATCGATGCTGCCGCCGTAATACCCCTGCTGGGCCAGCACCTGCTGGACCTGCGCGATCTGTCCGTCAGCACTTTCCGGTGCCTCTGACGCTGGGGATGAGGTTTCACTGACCGTCGGTTCGACAGTGGGAACCACTGTCGGCGTGGCCGCGGGGGCCGGCACGGTCGTCGGATCCGAAACCACAACGTCCACGGGACTTGGTTCGGGAAGCGCCACGAATGTCGGTGTCGACGTGGGGGTCGGCGTGGCCAGCCCCCCGCCGATGACGGCAGCCGAACCAATACCGACGACGGCCAGCACGACTGCCAGGGCAATGAGCAAGGAACGTTTCATGATCGAAAATGACCGATGCTTGAAGGTTTCAGAGGGGAAGAGCACGGATATCGCCGCGCCACGTACTGCTTGGACGCATGAGGGGCCACCCGGGTTCACTGCAGGTGAGAAAATATCGTACGGCCTTGTTGACCTGAACGCAGGTATCTGCCTACAGGTCGTAATCGCCACGCCTGGCTACAGTCCTGGCCATGGCGGATACCAGCGGACTGTCAAGCCGGCCGAGAACGTCAGTGCAGTTCGACGAAGATCTCAAAGGCCGCGTGAAGGATCGACTGTCTTCTTTCGAACTGCAATCCCTCCCCCATCATGGACTGAGGCGGGCTGCGGTCACCGTTGCGTTGACGGCCGACCGTGATGGTGGGGCGGGGCTGTCGATGTGCCGGCGCGGGCGGGTGGGCAGCCACCGAAACCAATGGGGGCTGCCGGGTGGCGGAGTCGACCTGGGTGAAACGACGGAACAAGCCGCGGTGCGTGAACTGAAAGAAGAAATCGGACTGGTCCCGACAGACATCCTGGGCCGCTTGGACGACTACGTCACCCGCTCCGGCTTTCATCTGACGCCCTACGTGATGTGGTGTCAGGATCAAAGACCCGTAGTGGTCAGTGTCGAGGAGATCCGTTCGGTTCGTCAGGTTCCTCTCAGCGAGTTGCTGCGGCCTGATTCGCCACGCTGGTTGGACATCGAGGAGAGCACTCGCCCTGTGTTGCAGTTGCCGGTTGACGACTTGTTGATCCATGCCCCGACCGCTGCGGTGATGTATCAGTTCACCGAGGTGGCGCTGCGCAACCGTGTGACCCGTGTCGCCGACGTCGAAGAACCTGTTTTCGCTTGGCGTTGACCGTCCGTGCGTGTCGTCACCACCAACCTCGTCGCCGCTGCGGCGGTTGTGGTCCTGTGTTTGCTGGGTGTCGTCCTGACCTTGACCGGTCCCGCGCATCGCCTGCACGACCCGGTGCACGGGTTGCAACAGTTGGACCTGCTGTA
>JBBSNE010000446.1:0-2409 GCA_038232815.1 Euzebyales bacterium
GCCCCCGCCAGCAGTATCGACATCTCCAAAAGCGCCCGAGGAAGATCGACTAGAAACTGTTCCACGCCACCCCTGACCACGTCCTACTGGAGCCGGGTTGCTCGCCTGTGATCCTTGCAGCAGGCCGAGAGGATGTCGAGGGACCCGTCCGCTGGTCACAAGCTGTAGGCGCTGGCCAGATCTGGGTCCCGCTCGGCAAGTTCGGCGGCCAGGTCCAACACGACCTTGCACTGCTTGACGCTGGCGTCGTCTTCCATCTTGCCGTCAAGCATCAGGGCCCCGGTGCCGTCGCCCATCGCCTCGACCACCCGTTTGGCGTGGGCCACGTCATCGGGGGAGGGTGAGAAGACCCTCTTCGCGATGTCGATCTGAACGGGATGCAACGTCCAGGCACCGACGCACCCCAGCAGGTAGGCGTTGCGGAACTGGTCCTCACACGCGGTGGTGTCGGCGATGTCGCCGAAGGGACCGTAGTAGGGGAGGATGCCGTGCATGACGCACGCATCGACCATGCGGGCGATGGTGTAGTGCCACAGATCTTGCTGGTGGGTGGCCCGGGGGGCGTCGGGGTCATCGGGATTGGGATCGTCGCGGACCAGGTACCCAGGATGTCCACCGCCGACCCTGGTGGTTTTCATGCGCCGGTTGGCGGCAAGGTCCGCGGGCCCCAAGGACAACCCCTGCATCCGTGGCGATGCACCGCAGATGGCCTCGACGTTGGCCATCCCGCGGGCGGTTTCCAAGATCGCGTGCACCAGTAGCGGACGGTCCAGTCCGGCCTTGGCCTCGAGTTGGGCCAGCAGGCGGTCGACGTAGTGGATGTCCTCGGCCCCCTCCACCTTGGGAACCATGATCACGTCCAGCGCCTGACCGGCCTCCAGGACCGCTGCGGTCAGGTCGTCCAACACCCAGGGCGAATCAAGGGAGTTCACCCTGGTCCACAGTTGGGTCTGCCCCATCTCGACGTTCTGGGCAACGCTGACCAGTCCTGCTCGGGCGGCCGCTTTGTCGCTTGCGGGAACGCCGTCTTCGAGGTTGGCCAACAACACGTCCACGGTCGGGGCAATGTCGGGAACCTTGGCGACCAACTTCTCCACCGAGGGGGGAAAGAAGTGGATCATCCGGGAAGGTCGGAGTGGGATCTGCTGAACCGGATCGGGTGCCCCGACGGCCAACGGGCGGAAGAAGTCTCGAGTGCTGCGCATGGGCCAAACGCTACGCACGGTCGGCGGGTCGGGGCAAACGGCGCGTTGGCCGTGGTGGGGGTGGGGCGCGTCAGCGCCGTCGTTCAGGACCACACCGGGTCGATTTGGGCGATACGGCGCACATGTGAGACCGATGGACCATCCCGGGCTGGCCTGGGCTGGATGGCTTGGCTGACCGGGGCGGGTGGGAGCGGGCCGTAAGTTTCGCCGCGAGACGGTTACTCGGCCTGTAACTCCAGAGCTGCAGAGTTCATGCAGTACCGCTGGTTGGTTGGCTCTGGGCCGTCAGGAAACACGTGTCCCAAATGCCCCTTGCAGCGAGCACACACCACCTCGGTGCGGGCCATGCCATGGGATCGGTCCGTGCGTTCCTCGATCGCGTCCGCAGCGATGGGTTCGGTGAAGGATGGCCAACCGGAACCAGAGTCGTACTTGGTCTGGGACCTGAACAATTCCGCCCCGCACCCTGCGCAGCGGTACAGACCGGGGTCCTTGGTGTCCCAGTACGCCCCGGTGAACGCTCGCTCGGTGCCGGCATCACGCAGCACCGCGTACTGGTCGGCGGTCAGGCGGCGACGCCATTCCGCGTCAGTCAGTTCAACGTCCTCGGCCTTGGGGCCGGCGCTCGGGTCGATGTCGGTCACGTTGACTCCTCTGGTGGTGGTCGTAGGAAAACCGTACGTCCTTCTTCGTGGGTGACAATGACAAAACGATGACATCATCACCCTCCACTTGCTTCGCGGCACGCGTGCACCAGGCAGTCGCGTCCTTGCCGCCGGGCACCTGCGCGAGTTACGGCGAGATCGCCGCAGAGGTTGGGCGACCGGGTGCCGCCAGAGCCGTCGGCAACGTCCTCAGCCGTTCCGGACGTCTGCCATGGTGGAGGATCGTCCGGGCCGACGGCAGCCTGCCCAAAGGGACCGACCAGGAACGTCGTCTGATCGCCGAAGGTGTGACTATCATCAATGGACGAGTTCCCCTTGCGGGCCGTTGACGCGGCAACCTCCCCCCGCCTGACCCGACGACAGGACCCTCCGCGTGGATGCACTGGCACTGTTTGACACCAACCTGAACGTCAATGAGAACTTGACGGTAGATGAGGCCGCATTGCCGGCGGCCAAGTCGGACATCCAGACAACGGCGCCGGGGTCTGAGCCACCCAACGGCCCGGTCCTTGGCCCGGTGGTGTTGGCGGTCGATGGAA
>JBBSNE010000447.1:0-2404 GCA_038232815.1 Euzebyales bacterium
AGACGGGTCTTCGCCCACGGCCACCACCGCTTCGTCGAACTCCTCAGCGGTCCAGACGAAGAACTTGCCCTCCACGCCCTCGGAATCAGCGTCGGTGGCGGAGGAGAACCCGCCGTCGACCTGTTGCATGTCGCTGACCAGGTAGTCGGCCACGTCCACCGTGACGCGCTTGAACCGCGGCTGTTTGGTGATCTGCCAGGCGTGGGTGCAGGCCCGCAGCAGCAACGCGTTGTCATACAGCATCTTCTCAAAATGCGGCACCAGCCAGCGCTCGTCGGTTGAGTACCGGGCGAACCCCCCGCCGACATGGTCATAGATCCCGCCGCGCGACATCTTGGTCAGCGAATGCACGGCAGCGCTGAGCGAGTCCGGATCACCGGTGCGTTGATGGTGGGCCAGCAGAAAATCAATGACCATCGCCTGTGGGAATTTCGGTGCCTGACCGAATCCCCCGTGGGTCCGGTCCCAGGTGGCAACGATTCGATCGGCGGTGGTGTCCAGCACACTGGCGTCAACCTCGCCGCCAGCGCCTAACTGCTGGGCGTGACGAAGATGCTCGGTCATGCGTTGGCCGCCCTCCAGCACCTTGTCGCGCTCACCGGTCCAGGATCCGCTGACCGCTGCTAATACCTGGACGAACCCGGGCATGCCAGGCCGGGGGTCCTTGGGCCAATACGTGCCGCCGTAGAAGGGGATCCCGTCGTGGGTCAGGAACACGCTCATGGGCCAACCGCCGCGCCCGGTCAGTGCTTGTACGGCCGACATGTAGACGCTGTCGACATCGGGGCGTTGCTCGCGGTCGACCTTGATGTTGACGTAGTGGGTGTTCATGTACGCCGCGACCGCGTCGTCCTCGAAGGACTCGTGCGCCATCACGTGACACCAATGGCAGGAGGAGTAGCCGACGGACAAGAAGATGGGCACGTCCCGTCGGCGGGCCTGGTCGAATGCCTCGTCCCCCCATTCGAACCAGTCGACCGGATTGTCGGCGTGCTGCCGGAGATATGGGGAGGAGGAGTGGGCGAGACGGTTGACCATGATTCGACCGTACCCGGCAACGGCTATAGAGAAGTATGCAGTCCTTCCTGGTGCAATCCCTCATCGCCTCGGTGGTGTTGACCATCCTCCTCAACGTGATCCCGCGTCTGTTCCCCAAGGCGTCAGCCAAGGCCGAGCGGCGGGTCATCGACGGAATGAACGGTGCGCTGCAGCAGCAGGAGGGTCGGGACGGCCAGCCTCGCCGCTCCCGTGTCAAGGTGTTCTTTCCGTGGAAGGCAATGCTGGTGGGCTCGATCATCTTGACCGTCCTGGTCAACCTGATCGGCTTGGTCGTCCGTTAACCGGCAGCCCGGATGAAGGTTGGCTCGACGTCGCTGGACCGATCCGGGGCGTAGCGGTACCCCGCCCCGTCGAAGTCACGGATGGCTTTGAGGGTGCGTACCCGGTTGATCACCAACCAGGCCGCCATCTCACCCCGCGCCCGCTTTGCGAAGAACGACGCGATCCGGTAGCCCCCGTCCTTGCCCTGATCCAAGAACCGCGGACTGATGACCTGACCGTCCAGCTTGTCGGCGTCGACAGACTTGAAGTATTCACCGGAGGCCAGGTTGACGACCGCCTGGGGGCCGGGTGAGTCAGCCAGGCCGGCGTTCAACATCTGCGTGATCGTGGATCCCCAGAAGTCATACAGCGTGTCGCCGCGGTCGGTGGCAAGCTTGGTGCCCATCTCAAGGCGGTAGGGCTGCATCAGGTCCAACGGCCGCAGGACCCCGTACAACCCGGACAGGATCCGCACGGTCTTTTGTGCCTCGGTGAAGTCCCGTTCGCCGAACCGCCCCCGCACGTCCATGCCCTGATAGACATCCCCGGCGAAGGCCAGCACCGCCGGACGGGCGTTGTCGGTGTCGAAGGGCATCTCGAAATCAGCGAACCGCTGGGCATTCAGGTGGGCCAACTCGTCACTGATGCTCATCAGCTCGGCCAACTCGCCGGTCGACCTGCCGGCCATGATCGCGACCAGTTCCTCGGAGTGGTCAAGCAGCCGGGGCTGTGACGCCTTCTTGGTCGGCAACGGCGATTCGTAATCCAACGACTTGGCGGGCGACAGCAGGCTGATCACACCTGAAGTTCTACCCGCTTCTCAGCGGTACTTCAGGCCGGTCCCGGTGTTGAACGCCACCACGCGATCACCGTCACTGATCCAGCCCCGGTCCCGCAGCCGGCGATGTGCCGCCCACACCGCCCCGCCCTCGGGGCAGATGTCGATGCCGGATGCGGCCGCCAACTCGGCGGTCTGCCGGTGCAATTCCTCCTCCGGTATGGCGATGGCCGTGCCGCCGGTTTCCCGGATCGCGCGAAGGCAGATGAAACCGCCGATGGGTCCGGGTACGCGCAAGCCCCAGGC
>JBBSNE010000448.1:0-2389 GCA_038232815.1 Euzebyales bacterium
CTTCGGACTGCTGGTCGCGGGGGTGTCGGTCACCTCGCTGATGGTGCGGCTGCTCCCGAGGGGTTGGTGCTGGGTCGGCCTTGTCGCGGCCGGTGCAGCCGAGCTGTCCACCCTGGGGCTGGCCTTCGATGTCGTGCAGCCGCTGATCGCCGTGGGACGATTCGGGGGCATGGTCGTCCTGATTGCTGCCGGGTGGCTCCTTCCATCACGACAACTCCGCGGGACAACACCATGACCTCGCCACGTGAACGTCGAGTGCTGGTGACCGGAGCAAGCAGAGGCCTGGGACGAGCCGTCGCGGCCGCGCTGTCGGCCAACGGGCATCGTGTGGTGGCAACGGCACGACAACCCGACGATCTCGCCGGGATCGACGCCGAGATGCACCTGGCACTGGACGTGACCGATCCCGCACACGTCGATGCCGTCATGGCGGCGTGCGGCCCCGTCGACGTGTTGATCAACAACGCCGCCACGACGGTGGTCGGCCCGACCACCACAGTGAGTGTGGAGCACGTCCGGAGCGTGCTTGAGGTCAACACCCTCGGTGCGGTGGCGGTGAGCCAGGCCGTCCTGCCCGGCATGCGGGCCCGCGGGACCGGTCTGATCGTGCAGGTGTCGTCGGTCGCGGCTCGAGCCGCCCCACCCCTCCAGGGCGCCTACGCCGCGTCCAAGGCCGCCCTGGCCCGGCTGTCCGAAGCGCTGCGTTGGGAGCTGGGCCCCCTTGGCATCGACATCTGCACCGTCCAGGTCGGTGCACTCCAGACCGACCTGGTCACCAACGCCCCGGTCGTGACCGACGACCAGTTCGCACCGGTGGTCCGGCAATGGCAGGACCGACACGCCGACCATGCTGATCGGGCAACCCCGCCCGACGAAGCCGCTCAGGTCATCGCTGAACTCCTCGACGATCGCCACCCGCCGGCGACAACCACGATCGGTCCGCTCCCCCAACGCCTCGTCAACCACCTCCCCAGACGGCCGCTGCAGACACTGATGTCAACCGGCCTCGACTGGTGACACCCCGCGGTCAGGTCGACCAGCACGACCGGCCGGCGGCACGGACGAACACACCGG
Source organism: Euzebyales bacterium (assembly GCA_038232815.1). Classification (GTDB taxonomy): domain Bacteria; phylum Actinomycetota; class Nitriliruptoria; order Euzebyales; family Euzebyaceae; genus Euzebya. The sequence goes on from JBBSNE010000448.1 coordinate 1,075, forward strand.
CACCACGGCCCAGGACCCATGATGACCACCGCCCACCCATCGCCTCGAACCCGTGGAACAACCGCCGTGCGATGGCGCCTCCCTCCGAGCGTGCGCAAGCTCGTGCTGACCGTTCACCTCCTCGCGGCAGGGTCCTGGGTCGGAGTCGACGTCGTCCTGGGCGTGCTCGTGATCGCGGGCGCGACCTCGGCGGATCCCGCGATAGACGGCATCGTGTACCAGGCGCTGGGCGTGCTCGCGGTCGGACCGATGCTTACTGCAGCACTGGTTGCGCTCGTCAGCGGCATCGTGCTCGGGATCGGATCCAAGTACGGGCTGACGCGTTACTGGTGGGTCGCGATCAAACTCGCCCTCAACCTCATCCTGTGTGCCCTGATCCTGTTCGCACTGCGACCCGAGCTCCACCTCGCAGCCAACCACGGCCGTCTCGTCGCCACCGGCCAGCCATCCAGCTTCGATGTGACCACCCTGTACTTCCCACCGGCCGTCTCCCTTCTCGCCTTGACGACCGCAACCGCACTCTCGGTCTTCAAACCCCTGGGCCGCATCCGAACACAACCGCGAAACCCGAAGAAGCGTCGTCGACCAGAACCGATCCGCTGACCGTCGCCTCGGCGAACCGTTGTCTCGGATCATCGATCCTTGGAACGACATCTTGGTGGGTCTCTGAAGCCGGTACGCAGGGCCGCCCACCAGCTACGCCGACGTCGAGCGGTCCTCACCGAAGTCACGCCATTCCGCGTGCTCTTCAAAGTGAATGAGCGGGCACATCGGGGGTCGTGCAAAAGCCCTTGACGTTGCTGAACCAATCCGGTTCAGAACTCATGGGTTTCTGGTGGGGGTTGTTGGACGAGTTCTGGCACAGCGCCGTCGAATGTGCCACATTCGATCGTTTGTGACCGCAACAGAACAGGTGCCGCAAGCCAATCGTTCGTTCGCGTGCAAGCCGTCCGCCCTCCTCCAGGGCTTCGTCTTGGGTGTCGTGGACACTGGTGGCACGACGGTTGCCATGCGCCCGATTCTTCCATTTCCTGTTCTCGTAGAGTGTGACGATGTCTCCCGGCTCGAACGCGTCGGGTGCCGGCTGGCCCGGGTCTGCTTGGCGTTCGCGGGCGGCGGCGCCGAGCCACCGGAAGGTCCATTCCTCGGCGAACCGTCGCGAGCCGGCGAACATCACGGTCACGGACGGGTAGCGGACCTGCAGGTGCGCGAGCTGCTCGGCGAGGAACCCGGCCTGGACGTGTTGGACGTCGAACAGGTCGCCGTAGCGGGCCTCGACCACCACTGCCGCATGTGGTGTGGCGGCCAGGTCGGC
>JBBSNE010000449.1:0-2360 GCA_038232815.1 Euzebyales bacterium
CCCGCGGTGGGTCAGCAGGGTGTGGTGAGCGTGGTGGGGATGTCGTTGTTGGTTTGGGTGGTGGGGGGCTGAAAGCGATCATTGACATGCATGACGAGAACCCTTCGCACAGGCGATAGCAGTTACCCGATGAACGCTACGGATGGCCGGTAGGAGTTTGGTAGGAGACCGGCCCGTGCCCCGTTCAGTCAGTGGTCATCGCCCAGAAGGCGGCCTCGTGCCGCATCACGGTCAGAAAGGCGTCCGTAGCAACTGTGCTCGGACCATCGGGCAGTTCCCGATCAACGATCTTGGCCAGAGCCGCGACGAAGCCGGCGAACTCATCATTGGCCCAGTGGCTGACGCAATCCTGAAACGCAGGCGCACCTGGATGCACGTGTTGCCATGCCTCTAGATAGGCCGCCTCGACCGCCCACATCGCGGTGATCGCTTCTGGATACGACCGTGCGGCCAACTCCAAAAGGCCCGTTCGGTACGCCTTGGCGACCGGCCCGGCCGGCCCGGTCAGGTCCAGCCTGCGCCGTTCAGTGATCTCATCGAACCACGCCAGTTCATCGGTGAAGGCAGTGATCCCACCGGCCAGCACGCCCAAGTCCCGGCCGGGCGCTGACTGCAGCAACAGCCCCCATGCCCGCACCAATGCGTCAACGAAGTGGCGGTCCTGTTCCAGCCACCGGGCGAAGGTGGCCGGATCAAGTGACCCGTCGCGGACACCGTCCAGAAATGGCCCACGTGTCGCGGCGTCCCAGTCGTCTGCATGTTGTCTGATCAGTTTGGCCGATGTGCTCACAGGGCAACACCCCGACGCAGCGCGCTGTCGAAGAACGCAAGCTCCAACTCCATCGCGGTGGTGTAGTGCCGCTCGATCACCGACGGATCCCCGCCAAGGTCGTCCAACAGGGCTTCCATCGTCTTGGCCAGGTCATCAAAGGACGGATCGGCGTAGGTGTTGACCCACTCAAGGTATGGCGACTCTGGAGCGGTGATGGACTGCAGTTGTTGCCCGAGCCATGCATACAGCCGCATGCACGGCGTCATCGCCGCACACAGATGCCCTGCCGGTTCAAGGGTCGCCACGCTGAGTAAAAAATCGGTGTAGGCACGCGTGGCCGGGGTCGGTTCCGGGTGCAGGTCGACGTCCCAGCGTTCGGCATACCCGCTGTGCAGGTCGCGTTCGTCCATCGCCCCGTCAAGCAGTGCCTTGAACCGCTGCATCGTGGCCAGGTCTGCGGCCTTGGCCAGTCCAAGCGCATAGGCCTTCGCAAACGCCTCCAGGAAGAACGCGTCCTGTCCCACGTAGTGCTGGAACACGGCACGGTCAAGGCTGCCGTCGGCCATCCCGGTGACGAAGGGATGGTGGCGGCAGGCTTCGGCCAGCCCATGAGAGGCGGCCCACAGTGAACGAGAATCCATCACCGCCACGCTATGGCTGGCACAACCGGTCGCAGCGCCGCCCCCACTGGTGGGCCGCCCAAGGAGTGACGGGCGTCTCCACGGGTACCGTGGCGCCGGGCCAGGCCGTAGTCATCTACCGCGACGAACGCGTGGGTGGCGGAGAACCGTTCTGACCGGGACGTGACCAACCAAAGGAACAGCGACAATGCAGATGCGCAAGCTGGGACGGACCGGACTGCAGGTGTCAGAAGTGGGCTTCGGTGCTTGGGCCATCGGCGGCAGTTGGGGTGGGGTCACCGACGACGACGCGATGGCCACCTTGCACGCGGCGGTCGATGCCGGCGTCACCTTCATCGATACCGCCGACGTCTACGGGGACGGCCGCTCGGAACGCCTGATCGGCCAGCTGCTGCGCGACCGTCCCGACGTGGACCTGACCGTGGCCACAAAGGCCGGTCGGCGTCTGGATCCCCACACTGCTGAGGGGTACAACCGGGCCAACCTGGATGCGTTTGTGGACCGCAGCCTGACCAATCTGGGTGTCCAACGATTGGATCTGGTGCAACTGCACTGTCCGCCCTGGGCGGTCTACTACCGTCCCGAGATCTACGCCGCGATGGAGGCCATTCGCGACAGCGGCAAGGTCGCCCGCTGGGGCGTCAGTGTCGAGAAGGTGGAACAGGGCTTGAAAGCGATCACCCACCCGGTCGTCGAAACGGTGCAGATCATCTTCAACGCCTTCCGGCAACGTCCCGCCGAACTGTTCTTGCAGCAGGCAGCCGCGCAGGATGTCGGTGTCCTGGCGAGAGTTCCGCTGGCCTCAGGGCTGCTGACCGGCAAGATGTCAGCCGACACCACATTTGCCCCGGATGACCACCGCAACTTCAACCGCGATGGGGAAAGCTTCGACGTCGGTGAGACCTTCGGGGGCGTGCCCTTTGACATCGGCCTTGACGCGGTCGACC
>JBBSNE010000450.1:0-2358 GCA_038232815.1 Euzebyales bacterium
ACCCAACAGCGGCCGGACGATGGCGAGACGGACCACCTCAGCCAACTTCTGGACCATCTGGAGGGGCTTCTCGGTGACGTCGACACGCTCGGCCCTGGGGACCAGGAGATCGTCTTCGGCTTGCTCGACGGTGTCGACTCGCTGCACCGTATGGCCCTGCAGACGCTGGCGGCGCACATGGACACGGGGCAGATCAGCGACCTCAGACAAAGACACCCCGCCATCACCTGGTTGTTCGACGCCTATGCCGTCGGCGTGGACGAACGCCAGGCAGTGGAGACGTCGCTTGCGTCCATCCGCCCCTACATCGAGTCCCACGGAGGCCATGTGGATGTGCTCGACGTCGACAACGGGGTGGTGACGCTACAGATGGTCGGGGCCTGTTCGGGTTGCACCGCTTCTGCGGTGACCCTGCAAGAAGGAATCATCGACGCGTTGCGCGACGGGTTTCCCGGGTTTGTGCGCGTGGAATCAATCGAGGATCCCGACGCGGCATCTCACCCACCGCCGACCCAGCCGCTGCATCAGATCGGTCGGCGGGATCCCGCCGCCCCTGATGTCGGCTAGCCCCCACGATGGACCCAGTCGTGGGCTTGGGACCGCAGGCGACCAAACCCTGACCGCGCTGCAGGCCCGCCTGTCCCGCTATCCACCCGACCGCTACCCGGTCCAACACGCCACCACCCGATTTCATCTGGGCACACATCATCTCCACGCGGGACGAATCACCGACGCCCTGGAACAACTGCAAGCAGCCTTGGACGGCTTCGCCCCAGAGGCGTTGACCGTCGAGCGAGCCAAGACGATCAACATGATCGGGATCGCACGACGCGAACAAGGTGACCTGGATGGTGCACACCAGACCTTCCAGATTGCTGCCGACCTGTTCGCGGCTGCCGGGGAGGTCGCTGAAGAGGCCGCCGCCTGCTTCAACCGTGGGCTGATCCACCGCCAGCTCGAGGAGCTACCACAAGCCATCGACTGCTTCACCGCAGCCGTAGCCGGATTCGATACTGCTGACACGCCCCAACAAACGGGTGCGGCGGCACGCGAACTGGCCGGATGTCTGGTCGAGAGCGACCGTCCGTCCGAAGCGACGCAGGTGCTCCGACCGGCCATCGAGGATGCGGATGCCCGGGGTGATCTGGCGGCCATCGGGGCGGCCGCCAACGTGCTCGGCCTGGCGCTGCTGGCCTTGGACCGCAACGACGACGCCGTCACCGCCTTCACCCAGGCTGTGGCCGCAAACCCGCGCAGTTTGCGTCCGACAGAACATGCGACGGCCAAGGCCAACCTTGCGCTGGCGCTGGAGCCCGACGACCCTGTGGCTGCCGCCGTGGCAGCCCGTCAGGCAGCCGGCGTGCCACAAGCCGCCCCGGTCAGCCGCGCTCAGGCGCAAACGATTCTGAACCGAATGGACGCTAGCCCGACGGGCGCCGCGGACCTGTTGACACTGTTGGATACCGCGTCGACGACGACTCGGATCCGTCACTGGCGTGACGAGCAGGCCCGGTGGTTGGATGCTGACCAGACGACCCGCACCGCGGAAGCACGGATGTTCCTGCAGGAGGTGTCGGCCCGCCCCGACACCGTCGACCATCTGGAGGCCTGGTTCAACGTGGCGCTGGAACAGCCGCCAGACCAGATGAACACGCTGCTCGACGCATTCCTGACCGCCACGGACGACTTAAACGACGACGAAGCACACACCCTCCACAGCGTGGTGTCGCGTGTCCTGCCCAGGTTCGCCATGCCCCAGTGGATGCGTCTGCGGGACACGCTTAATCACCTGGCCGATGCCAACGGACATCGAGGCGGATGGTCATGACCGAACGAAAGCCGCCTGATGACCTGTCGGCAGCAGCGGTATGTCAAGCGCTCGGCGACCGGCCGGCCCGAACCTACCCGGCACTGTTGTCCACCCATGCCGATGCGCTGGCATGGGCCCGCTCCGGTGCGCCCTCCGGCGCGGTGGTCGTCGCCGACTACCAGGTGTCGCCAAGGGGTCGCGCCGGACTGGAGTGGTTCGTCCAGCCAGGTACCGGCTTGGGGTTCTCGATGGTGGTCCACCCTGACCTTGCAGTAGACCGTGAGGGATACGTCTATCTGGCCGCAACCGCTGCCCTGCATGCGGTCTGCTCCGATCTGGCCTCTGACGCCTCATTGCGATGGCCTGATGAGGTGTATGCCGATGGGCGACGAATGGCCGCTGTCGGGGTGCACACCGAACTGGGCCCTCAGCAGGTGCAATGGGCGGTCGTGACGGTGCTGTTGGAAACCGCCATGCCCCCGCGGGCGCCCCTGTTGGCGCGGGCCACCGAAGCGCTGACCAGCACGATGGACGCGGATCCCGAGACC
>JBBSNE010000451.1:0-2354 GCA_038232815.1 Euzebyales bacterium
CGTCATGGCGACCCGCCAGCCGCCGCCCAGGTCACCCAGTACCCGGTCTGGGGGGATCTGCACGTCGGTCAAGAACACCTCGTTGAAGTCGGCGTCGCCGTTGATCATCACCAGCGGCCGGGTGTCGAAGTCCTCGGTGTCCGCCAAGAAATAGGTGATGCCCTGGTGCTTCGACCCGGTTTCGTCGACCGGGGCGGTGCGGGCCAACAACATGCAGCGATTGGCCGCATGGGCGAATGAGGTCCAGACCTTCTGGCCGTTGACGACCCAGCCCTCGTCGGTGGCCTCGGCCCGGCTACGCAGCCCCGCCAGGTCACTGCCTGCACCGGGCTCGCTGAATCCTTGGCACCAGATGTCCTCACCGTTCAGGATCCGGGGCAGATAGAAGGCCTTTTGTTGGTCGGTGCCGTGGACCAGGATGGTGGGCCCGGCAAGGATCACCCCCAGCATGTTGATCCCGACGGGGGTCCGTTGACGCGCGGCTTCGGCGTTGAAGATGGCCTCATAAGCGATTGGCAGTTCCTTGCCGCCGTATTCCTGCGGCCAGGTCAGTCCCAGGTAACCACCGTCAGCAAGTTGCTCTTGCCACCAGCGCGAGTTGACCGTCTTCTGTCCATGGTCGGCTGGGGTTGCATGGGGCAGCCCGCGCAGCCGGTCCTGGATCCAGTTGGCAGCATCCTTACGGAAGGCGGCCTCTTCGGTGGTGTCGCGGAAGTCCATGGATGCAGACCTGCTCACAGAACTGACAGCGCCCGAAACCAAGTGGTTCCGGGCGTCGTCGTGATTGGGGTGATTGTCGTTAGGCGATGTCGGCGGCGCCGACACCAGCCAGGTCGCGACGCAGGCTTTCAAGCGCCCGACCCTCGATCTTGCGGACCGATTCGCGGGAGATGTCAAGCTCTTTGCCCAACGCGTCCAACGTCAATGGGTCGCGCCCATCAAGGCCGAAGCGGCGGGTCAGCACGTAGGCCGAGCGGTCATCAAGGTGACCGACCGCCGAGCGCAGTTCGCCACGAACTTCGTTGTCAGCGACCTCATCGGTGAACGAGTCCGGTTCGGTGGCAACGAAGTCACCCAGTTCGCTGGAGTCGCTGTCATCGCCGACCTGACGGTCAAGGGATGCCACGCTGCGCATGTGCTCCAGCGCGTCCTCGACCTTGGCGGGGGTCAGGCGGGTGGCCTCGGCCAACTCATCGATGGTGGGCTCTTCGCCGTTCTCCGCCTCCAGGCGTGACCGTGCCGCGCGAATCTTGACGACCGCGTCGTGCATGGCGACCGGCAGACGGATCGTGCGCTCATTGGCAGCGATTCCACGCTGAATTGCCTGACGAATCCACCAGGTCGCGTAGGTCGAGAACTTGAAGCCTTTGCGCCACTCGAACTTCTCCACCGCACGAATCAGACCCAGATTTCCCTCCTGGATCAGTTCGTCCAAACCCAGCTTGGTCCGGTTGGAGAACTTGGCGGCGATGTTGACGACCAACCGCAGGTTGGCCGACACGAAGTGGTTGAATGCGTCCTGTCCCTCACGAACCTGTCGCTCCAGGCGACGGCGGTCCGCTTCAGCAAACTCTTCAGAGTCAAGGATGTCAGCTGCGGCGTTGCCGGCTTCGATGGCCTTGGCAAGGCGCACTTCGTCCTGCGCCGTGAGAAGGTTCACGGTGCCGAGTTCATTGAAGTAGAGGTCCAGAAGGTCCTCAGGAACGGTTCTAGTCAAGGGTTGTCTCAGACTCCCTTTGGATAGTGGTGGTGCAGACTTAGGGCGGTCATGACGAATAACGCATCGTCGGGCATCAATCTTCCCCCGCGAGGTGTTTCCACACTCCCCAATGGCCACCATCGGCACCGCAAGTAGCACTGCGACAGGGGCGGGGCGGAGGGAGCCAGCTATTGTGCCCTACTTTGCCGTTATATGCAAAGTCGCAGGTCAGCAACTACTCCGGCGCCGGTGTGACCACCCCTGTCGGGCATAGGTCAGCATGGGCGCTGCAGAGCCCTTCGTAACACAGAATTTACGTAACCCGTACGTGGACGGGGCCCTGTCTTTACCAGAAGCCTCATTCAGATGGTGCGCCTGACCACATCGGTTGACGCGGTAGGTTGCCGCCATGACGAGCACGCTTGCGATCTCTCCCGCGTTCGGCGGATGTTCCCTGGCTGAAACCTTGATGATCAGCGAGGAAGCCAGGGACCTCGGCTACAGCGCCGCCTGGGTGGATGAAGTCGTCGGCCATGACGCCTTTGCCCTGCTGGGGGCATTGGCCGTCCGCACGGATCTTGATCTGGGTGTGGCCGTGGTACCGGTGCAAACCCGATCCGCCTTCGTTCTGGGCCGCGCCGCGCTGACCCTCGCC
>JBBSNE010000452.1:0-2350 GCA_038232815.1 Euzebyales bacterium
CAGGAGCAGGGCCGCCAATATGGGGGTGATCAACGGCGCAACGGCCGGCAGTGGCTGCCAGGCGACCAGACCACCGCTGGCCATCGTCCCCGCCGCGATTGCGATGCCCAACACCACACCGGCGGCGGCCATCCCACCCTCGATGTCGGCATCGGGATCCACCGCTTGGGCGGCGTCGACATACCAGGCGTCCAGAGGCCCGCTGTCCAAGGCCCGATACACGCCCATCAGCGCGAAGACGGCGATCAGCAAGGGCACCGTGTCGGCGACGATGAACAGGCTGACGGCCGCCAGTTCGAACAGGCCCGCGATCAACAGGACCGTTCGCCGGCCGATCGTGTCGGCCAAACCGCCGGTCGGCAGCTCCAACAGCATCACGACGACGCCCTGGGCGGCGGTCACCAACCCGATCTGGCCCAGCGACAAGCCCCGGTCCAACAACAACAGGATTATCACCGGGATCATCAGGCCGGAGTTGAGCCACCGCAGGCCCGTCAGTACCAGGAATCGACGGCGAATGACCTGTGCGGTCACAGGTTCAACCTCGGGGCGGGGAAGGCGTCCAGCAGCACCATTACCGGTTGTACATCACCGCCGGCTTCTGGTCCCGCGACACGGAAGCGCCTGATGACCTCCAGAAGTTCGGCGTTCATGGCCCGAAGCTGTGGCGGGGTCAGATCCAGCCGTAGGTCTGAAGAATCGGCCGCCTCACGCCATTCCCAGGGCCACTCTTGCCGCGTCTCAAGCCAGTCCTCACGCCAGCGCGTCTTGTTTCGCAGGTTGTGGCCCAGCAACCACTCCGCGGCCGCACGGTCGTCGGGATCCTCCATGAACCGGGTCTCGCTCCAGGTTGACACCTCATGGGCCGCCTGCCACCAGCGTTCCCGCCCGGTCCCTCGGTCTTCGTCCTCGGTCACCAGGCCCACGTCGGCCAACTGCCGCAGGTGGTAACTCGTCGCCCCGGTGTTGGTGTTCAGCCGGTCTGCCAAACGCGCGGACGTCGCGGGGCCGTCCACACGTAACGCGCCCAAGAGTCGGGTCCGCAGAGGATGGGCCAGGCAGCGCAGTTTCGCGCTATCCAAGTGGACGCGGGCATACCCGATCTCATCAGCCATATGGTGCACACTATCTCTGCACAATAGTAATGCACAAGTTTTGTGCATGTTGTCCAAAAGAAGGGGCTGGCCCCGCCGGGCCAGCCCCAGACCCCGTGTAAGGGGTGGTGTTAGGGTGCTTAGTTAAGCGCCGCCGCGGCCCCGGACTCGACCCCATAGCTGAGCGCTGCGGTCCCACCGTAGGCATAGGCGGTGTTGAGCGAGCCTGTCGCCGAGAGGTAACCAGCAACACTGTCGGGCAGCACATCCGGCCAGCTGAGCAGCAGTGGGATCCCGCGTCGCCCGGCATGGGGGCCACCGGTCAAGGCGTCCGGGAAGTTCGTACCGCTGGCGATCGCGAACCCGTCGGCGGCCCCATAACGCTGCTGGGCCACGGCGACAGAGGTCGCGAAGGCGTCGGCACCCGCGATCGCGGGGACGCCAGGCACAGCCTGGGCGGCCACTGATCCGATGGCCAGCACCTCTGCGTTGGGATTCTCGCTCAAGTAGGCAGCCGCATCGGCGAAAAGCTCCGCCCCGTTGGTCAGGATCTCGACCCCGCCCTCGGACGCTGCCAGGGACCCGCCGATCAAGGCATCAGGGAAATCGTTACCGTTGGCGACCACGATGAGACCGGGGTCGGCATTGGCAGCACGGGCGACCGCCAGCGCCGTGGCGTAGCGGTTGGGACCCTGGGCACGAACGGCGTTGTATCCCAGGCTTTCGATCTGGGCCTCGACATTGGCATCCAGCGCGGCTGTTCCGCCCGACAGGTACACAGTCCCGCCGGCAGGGAGCACCCGCTGGATCTCGGCGCTGACGGCCTGGGCCACCGCAGAAGAGGAGGTCAGCAACAGCGGGCCGCCGGTGGCCGTGGCCAACGGGGCGGCAACCAGAGCGTCGGGGAAGTTCTCGGCGCGGGCCAGTACGACCGACTGGGCCGAACCGTCTGCAAAATCGTCACGGCTGATCGCCACGGCGGTGTCCACACGTGAGGGGCCCGCCAGGCGCTGCACGGCTGTGGCCGGATCAGCCGCGGTCGAAACCGGGCCGGTGAAGCTGGGGAACGGCGCGATCTCGTCGTAGTAGCCGGACTGGTCCTGTGTGGCGACGGCGGATCCGTAGTACAGGAACGGGGCGACACTGACCTGCGACGGACTGCCGATGCAGCTGGAGGGGACGATCAGGCGATAGCGAGTGCCGTCGAACGAGCCGTCGACCTCACACAGCACCTCGCTCTGCGCATGAGGGTAGAC
>JBBSNE010000453.1:0-2344 GCA_038232815.1 Euzebyales bacterium
GCCGGCGAAACCGTCGACAGCTTGTGGGGACATGTCGACTGGTCCCAGCCGTTCGAGCCGGATCCTTTCCTCCTGTCCCCAATCATCATCGACAAAGCCGACGGAAGCGCCGGAACGATCAGGCTGTCAGGCACCGCCAACGTGTTCGAAGCCACCGTCGAACTGGTCCTGACCGACGACACCGGGGTGGTGGTGGAGGAGACGTTCGCCACCGCCAGTTGTGGGACAGGCTGTCGCGGTGACTTCGACGCGTCGTTCGACGGGCTGCAGCCCGGTAGGTACACGGTCACTGCCCGCGAACCGGACCCCTCCGATGGGGAGGGGTTCGCACCGTTCGAGGTTGCTGTGCCCGTGGAAGTGTCCTGACCGGACCTATTCGCCGAGGATGCTGGAGAGACGGTCGATGAAACGCTCCAGGACACTGCGCGCAGTTTCCTCATCGATCGGGAGGTTGGTGGGGATGTCCAGATCGGTCACGTCAGGCAGGTCCAGCCCGCCGTCTTCGGGCGGTGCCTCCCCCTCCGCGGGGGGCGGCTGTTCCCCCTCCACCGGGGGTGGGGCCGCCCCCGCGCCTTCCCGGGCCGCAACGTCGGCCTCGCGCTGCGCGACGGTCTGCTCCCGCTGGTCGATCGCCGCCTCTCGGTCGGTCAACTCCGCATCCTTTTGTGCGGATGCGGCTTCCCGTTCAGCCGCTGCCGCCTCTCGTTGCGTCAGAGCGGCATCCCGGTCGGACTGCGCCTGGTCAACGGCGGCCTGGTCACCAGTCGCTGCGGCGACCTGAGCCTGCAGGTCAGCGACCTGTCCATCGCGCTCGGCGACGGCCGCTTCCAGTTCGGCCACACGGGCAGCCTGTTCGGTGTTGACCTGCTGGGCTTCGGTCAGCGCCTGTTGAGCCTGTTCGTCAGCCACGACGGTCGGCGGCGCTTCTTCGGGCAGGAACAGCAGCGTCATGATCGCACCCAGCAGGAGCGCAGCCAGGGCGGTGGTCAAGATGGCACCCGTGCTCCACGTACGGGCGTCGTCGCCATCGCGAAGGGGTTGGGATCGACCGGACCGCCCCGGGGTACCCGACGGCGGAACGATGACGGTGTCCTCCCCCGACGCGGTGTAGTCCTCGGTGTAACTGATCGGTTCATCCGTTGGGTCGGGGGGCGCAACCCGCGACGCGTCGGGAAGATGTTGGGTGCGCTCGGCGGCAGAGGTGGGCTGGCCCAGCTGTCTGGTGGGCTCGCGGGACGACGCATCATGTCGGTCGATCCGCCGTGTGGGCCCGTCGGCCAGTGGAGCGTCGCGATCAAGACGTCTGGTCGGTTCGTGTGGCGGCTGATCACTCATCGCAGGTGCTCGACTTCTCCGGCTGTGACCGTGTGCTCTCGGCCGTGTTCGGTTCGGATTCGCAGGTGACCGTCGGGTGTCAGTCCGACGGCGGTTCCCTGCAGGGGGGTGGTGGTGTGGGCGGTCACGTCGACTCCCAGGGTGGCGCAATGTGGGACGTAGCGCTGCACAACCCCGCCAGGGTCACGCTGAGCGAGTCGATAGTGGTCGTCAAACGCCATCAGAAGATGACGCAGTAGGACCCAACGATCGACGTCACCGCCCGCGCTGTCTGCCAGGGACGTTGCGGTGACCAGGGGCGGGCGTTCAACGTTGCGCCAATCGGTGTTGATGCCCATACCGACCACCACACGGTCACCGATGGATTCCACCAGGATCCCGGCTGCCTTGACCCCATCCAACAAAAGGTCGTTGGGCCATTTCAGGGCCACCATGCCGGGGGCCAGCGCCGTTGCTGAAAGGCAGGCATCGACCAACGCGGTGCCGGCGATCAGCGGCAGCAGCGACCATGACTCGCGCGGAAGGGTCGGCCGCAGGAGGATGCTCAACATCAAGGATGTCCCTGCCTGGGCATGCCACGCCCGCCCCCGCCGCCCCCTTCCCTCAGTCTGCACATCGGCAACCAGTACGGTGCCCGCGGCCACCGTGTCATCGGCGCCAAGCACCCGGTTGGTGGACGTGATCCGGTCGACCCAGCGGATGTCATCGACGGTGGGAAGATCCCGGACCAACTCACGGATCAATGCCGACGGTGGGCCACTCATCCCTGGAATACTAAAGGCCCGCCGAGATGGAACGCCGTCCGGGTCACCTGGACCTAGACTGCCTCCTCGTGTCTACCACCACCGCTGAGAAGCTGGCCGAGTTTCATCGTCGAATGGACCAGGCGGTGCACGCCGGGTCCGAGCGGGCGGTCGACAAACAGCACGACAAGGGCAAGTTGACGGCCCGCGAGCGCATCGACCTGCTGTTGGACGAGGGATCGTTTGTCGAGACCGACCGGCTGGCC
>JBBSNE010000454.1:0-2340 GCA_038232815.1 Euzebyales bacterium
AGTCGTGGAGGTGTCAGTCGACTCGGCGAAGTAGGGCGATGTACATTCCATCACCCTGCTCGAGGTCAGAGGTCAACTGAGTTCCATGCTGCGTAGGTGTTCCCGGCACCTGCGACATCCCCAACTCAGAAGGCGGCTGGGTGATGACTGTTCCGGCTGACAGAGCCGGAGCGACCACGTCGTCGGTTTCGGCGGTCGTCCAGGTGCACACCGAGTACACGACCCGCCCCCCGGGACGCACCAGTTCGATGGCGGCGGCCAACAGCTTGCGTTGCAACGCCTGCAGCGCGGGAATGTCCTCCGGGGTCTTTCGCCACCGCAGTTCGGGCCGGCGACGGACCACGCCCAACCCGGAACAGGGGGCATCCAGCAGGACCAGGTCGGCCGACCCCGGTGGCAACCCGGTTGTCGTGCCATCGGCCACCAACGTTTTGATGTCCAGGCCCACAGCGGTGGCCATGGCCGCGGCGCGGCGCAACCGGCCGGCATGACGATCCACCGCGGTCACCTGTAGTCCCATCTGTGCCAGGTGGGTTGCCTTGCCCCCCGGCGCGGCACACAGATCGATGGCGGTACTGCCGGACGCCAGGCCGTCGGCGGCAACCAGACCGACCACCTGAGAGGATTGATCCTGCACAATCGCACGTCCGTCCGCGATCACCGACAGGTCACTGGGAACCTGTCGGTCCGCCAAAATCACCGCATGGGATGACATGGCGCCAGGTCGTGCGCTGATCCCCTCTTGATCCAATGCCGCGAGCACCTGCTCCCGCGGCGCAACCGCCCGGAGGGTGAGTGGTGCGGGGCGATTCCCGGCTTCCAAAACCTCCGTTGCACGGCCAGGCGCGAAGTGGGGGGCCACAAACCGTTGTCGAGCTGCCGTGACGACCCAGACGGGGTAGCCAAGCTGCAACGCCAGACCCTGGTCACCGTCCGGATCGGGCCATGGCAGATCCTGACCACGACGGTCGACATTTCGCAGGATCCCGTTGACGAATCCGGTGGTTCGCGGCCCGACCGCGGTCCGTGCGACCTCGACCCAAGCGTTGACGACAGCGTGGCTGGGTGCCGCGCCATAGCGCAGTTCCCAGACGCCCAACCGCAACAGGTTCAGGAGTTCGCGCTGAACTGCGTCCAACCCACGGCTGACCAGATGAGCCAAGATCCAGTCGAGGGTGCCTTCCCACCGCAGTGTGCTGAACACCAGGTTGGCGGCGAAGGACCGGTCGCGCGCATCAAGCCCACTGTGGGACAGGACCCGGTCGACCACCGGCGAAGCCCACGAGGACTGATCGTCGATCTGCACCAGCGCGGTCCAGGCCGTCTGGCGCGAAGCCACCCCCTGGCCGGGTTCCGCATCCTCCACCGCGGGGTCCAGCCCACCAACCCCCGCGCCCCCCACAACAGCGTCGCCAGACCCCGATGCGCCCGCAGCGCCGCCAGACGCCGCGTCCTCCACCGCAGCGCCACCCACGGCATCGGCCTCGACCGAATCGTCCGCGCCGGTCATCGTCCCAACGCCGTGGGTCGGTAGCCGTTGGCCAGGTCCGCACCGTCCATGCGTGGTTTCCCGGCTGGTTGCACCTGGTCCAGACGGACGGCCCCTGTTCCGCAGGCCACGACCGGTCGACTGTCGTGATGGGTGATGACCGTACCGGGCTGACCCTGCCCCGGCTGCGGCGTCACCCGATGGATCTTCAACCGCCGTCCGTCCATCGTTGTGTGCGCACCCGGCATCGGGTTGTATGCACGGACCTGACGGTCGATCAGCTCAGCCGGGTCTTTGAAGTCCAACCGGGCATCTGCGGCACTGATCTTGGGGGCATAGGTCGCGGCCGTGTCGTCCTGGGGGGTCGGTGTGGCCGACCCCTCCACCAGACCGGTGACGGCCTGGACCAGCACCGAGGCCCCGGCCTCAGCAAGCCGTTGGGTCAGCTCTCCGCTGGTTTCATCGCCGGCGATGCGGGTGGCGTGGGTCGCAAGGATTCCACCGGTGTCCATGCCCGCGTCCAACCGGAAGCAGGTGACCCCGGTTGTGGTGTCCCCCGCCAGGATGCTCGCCGGGACCGGGGCGGCACCCCTCCAAGCGGGCAACAACGAGAAGTGCAGGTTGACAAAGCCATGACCCCCGACGTCAAGCAGGTCTTGCGGCAAGATCAATCCGTAGGCCACGACGGCACAGACATCGACGTCCAGGGCCTTCAGGTCGTCGATCACGTCCCGGGCACGCTCTGGCTGCCACACCTGAACCCCCGCCTGATCGGCGACGACCTTGACCGGTGGAGGGGTCAATTTGTGTCCTCTGCCCGACGGCCGGTCAGGATTGGTGATCACCGCGGC
>JBBSNE010000455.1:0-2317 GCA_038232815.1 Euzebyales bacterium
AGCAGGCCATGGATCTGGCTGAGGAGGCACGGCGCGGAATCGATGAGCAGTTCTATGACTGCTCCAAGGAGATGCACGTCAACCTGGGTGAGATGTATGTCCAAGACCCCCGCTTCACCCACTACTACGACCAGCATGCCGAGGGTCTGGCGGCCTGGTTCAACCAGGCGATCAAGGCCAACGCTGAACGGTAAACCCAGGCAATCAAAACCTTGAAATGACTCCGCAAAACGACCCGCCGGGCTACGCCTGAGCCACATGTGAGGCAACGTCGCAGCTCACGGCCCTACCGGCCGCGCGACTCAGTCACTTTCGAGGGCACCCCGAGTCAATTTCAAGGATCTGTGGACGTGCAGCCCGCCCGCGCCAGCAAGTTGTCCACAGATCCGCCCCGCGCGGTACGCGGCGCAGCTGTGCGTCGGCGATGCTGGATTGATCCCCTCGCCCCTGCAAGGCCCGCCCCCCGCTCTGCCCGGACCGGTTGACCGTCTGGCAGAGCGGTGGGCCAGGCTGCCCCCGCGCGTGCGCATCGCCATGGTGATCTTCTTGATCATGGTGTTCGGGGCTTTGCAGGCGAATCGTCTGGCTGCTGCGCAAACCCAATGGGGTGGGCAGGGCGAGCAGGTGTGGCGCGCCACCCGCACCGTGCCGGCGGGCCAGCCTGTCGCCGGGGCGCTACGCGCTATCAAACTGCCGCGCGCCGCCATACCGCCTACGGCCGTCACCACTGCGGTGGAAAAGGGGGCGGTGCTGGCCGTCCCGTTGGTGGAGGGCGCATTGCTGACCACCGTGCACATCGACCCTGTGGGTCCGGCCGCGGCCCTTCCCGACGATGAGCGTGCGGTACCGATACCAGTCGAGCAGACCTGGGGCATCGAACCGGGCAGCGTGGTCGATGTCTGGGCGGTGGTCGACAACGACGAGCCGCCCGAAGCGTTGGCCCAGGCCCGACCGGTCCTGCAACTGTCCGAAGGCGGTCCACGATCCGTCGCGTTGATATCCCTACACGAAGATGATGTGGCCGCCACCACGGCCACCCTCGCCCGGGGCCGAGTCCTGCTGACCCTTCGCGGAGGCGCCGCCTCGGACTGACGCACCAACACCTAGCATCGATGCTCATGGCTGCTGCATGGGTTCAGGCCCTCATCCTGGGTGTGGTCCAAGGGTTGACCGAGTTCATCCCCATCTCAAGCTCTGGCCATCTGGTCCTGGTCCCCTACTTGCTGGGCTGGGAGAAGAACAGCCTGGCGTTCGATGTGGTGTTGCACCTGGGCACGATGTTCGCGGTCTTGTTGTTCTTCAGAGGAGAACTTGTCGCGATTGTTCGCGGAATTCTACGGTTGGACACCTCCGTTCAAGGCCAGATCTACCGGAGGGTCGGACTGTTCATCATCCCGGCCAGCGTGCCGGTCGCTGTGGTTGGGCTGCTGTTCGAATCCCAGGTGGAGGATGTGTTTGCCTCACCCTTGACGGCGTCGCTGTTGTTGTTGGTCACCGCCGGGTTGCTGCTGGCCATGGAGTGGTTTCGCCACAGGCGTGTCAAGCAGGCGGGGGGATCCGCCCGTTCGGCGGGTGACTGGTCGGTGGACGCGACGCCCGTACACCCGGGTGACCCGACTGACGGCGCGCAGGTCGCCACCCGGACCCCGGTGACCCTGTTGCCGTTGGGGGTGGACCGGTCTGACCCCAATGGATCGACGCTGGCGGAATTGACCCTGGGTCAGGCCATGGCGGCCGGCCTGTTGCAATGCCTGGCCGTGCTACCCGGTGTCAGCCGTTCCGGCGCCACGATCAGTGCAGGGGTGTTCGCGGGTCTGACGCGAGAGGCGGCCACCCGCTTCTCATTCCTCTTGGTCATCCCTGCACTGGTCGGCGCGACCCTGTTGAGCCTGGGTGACCTCGGCGAGGGGGGCGAGACGACCCTGGAACTTGGTGTCGGCATCGTGGCGGCGTTTGTGTCCGGCTACCTTGCGATCCGCTACCTGGTGGCGCTGGTGTCCCGGGAACGCCTGACCGGCTTCGCCTACTACTGCATCGCCGCCTCGATCATCGGTCTGACCGGCTACGCGATCATCGGACCAACGACGGGGTAGCCCACACCATGACCAGCGTGTCAGACAACGGTGACGGGCACGTGCTGCCAGCCGTTGGCGCGGTACCCGCCGCGGTTCCAAGTCGACTGCTCCGGCTGGGTCTGGCCGCTGGTATCGGTTGCGCGTGACATCAGCACATGCGCGCCCGGTGTCGCGTCCCACCGTGTGGTCCAGTGCGTCCAGGCACGTGGATCCGGCGGCCGTCGGATTTGGGCGTCGTGCCA
>JBBSNE010000456.1:0-2307 GCA_038232815.1 Euzebyales bacterium
AGGGTGGGCGTGAACTCGATGCTGTCCATCGCCGGAGAATAGGGGCGCCGGGTGCCGGATTGCAACGTGCGGCTTGGGCTCAAACATCAAGGGCCGGCACCGAGGGTGGCTCATCGGCCCCGTCCAGAAGTTGCCGGCCGTCCAGGGGTTCGGCGAGATCCAGGACGAAGGGTGTGACCGGGTTGCCGGGGCATTCGTTGGGCCCGGGTATTGGCACCACGCCGATGGTGACGACGACGGCGTCGGCCTCATAGCGGACGTCTTGCACCACGATCCGCCCGTCGGCGGGCCGCGCGGAGGCACAGGCCCGTTCGATGACATCAAGCACGACCGTGGTCGAATCCGACGACAGGTCGGCGTCTGCGGCAGGAGCCCAGTCCGCCGGCCCCCCATCCTCTGGGGTGGGGACCTCCTCGATCGCAAGACACACCAGTGCTGGGTCCACTAGGTCGGCCAGCGACGCCTGCGCCGCCGGGTCGTCGGTGTACATGCCGACGTGAAGGCGATTGGTATCGCTTCGAACCGAGGTCGAGATCAGATCCCCCGGCGTCGGGCCCTCTTCAAGCCCGTCTTCCCACTGGCCTTGCAGCACCGGGTCCAAGGCATCCTGGGCAGCGGCCAGCGCGGCGTCCGTGTGTTCGACCTCGACGCCCCGCACCTCAAGGTCGTACCGCTGCGTGATCTCGGTCACCCGCTGGTCGACGTCAGCAGTAAAGGCGACCGTCACCAGCCCGCCTCGGGACTGATCCAGCCACATCCCCGCCCAGGTGTCGGGGTAGGTGGTGGTGGCCCACTGCTGCAACTCGCCCATGATATTGGGGTCGCCGTTGCGGGCCATGATCGCTTGGAACTCTTCGTCGCTGGTCGGGTAGCCCATCGGCCATCCCTCTGCCCCCGGGCCGGCGGCCAGGATGGCCTCGACGGTGGCTATGTCGCTGGGCAGGGCCATGGCCGCACGGGCTTGTTGGGCTTCTGCCACCGCCGGGTCGTCGCTGAGTGGTCCGACGGGGGCAGGCGGCGGCTCCTCGAGGGTGTCACAGCGGTCAAACGTTTCGGCCACAGGCTGAGCGGTTTCAGTCAGATCCTCAGAGACCCTGGGGGAGGGAGTCTGAATCGGTGTCGCCGTGGGGCGGGTATCGGCCGAATCGGCCTGGCCAGAAACGTCTGACCCCAATGGCTGCGCCGGGCTGACAGGGCCTTCCTCTCGCGGGGCACAACTGGCGAGCAGTAGGACGGCGACAGCCGTGACAGCCACTCGTGTAAGGGTCATCGCTGGTGTTGGACGCACATGTAGGGACAAGGGTTCCACCGCAAGCGATTTGTTTGAACCTACGGTGGCGACGGCCCAGAACTCTTGGCGTCGTAGGCGGTCACCGCGTCCTCTGGGATGTAGACCGCGCCATCCTCCTCAGGGGTTCCAGGGAGTTCACCCTGGAACACAAGCCGGTAGACCTCACCCCCGGGAAGCCGTAGGCGGCGGGCCGCCTCTGGCACGGTTAGCTTCACATCGGTGGTCACGACATCCACATTACTCCCCATTCCTCTCGTCATCGCCAAGCAAAATGCCCAGGTCAGGCCACAGCCGGGCTGTAATCAGTCTCTGCACCCGGCGGGCCGCCCTGTGGTCTGGACTCGTCGGTGCCGAACGATCCACCGCAACATCCACCGCATAGAGAATGTCAGCGACTTCTTCCAGCGTGAAGGTCAGTAACGGTGGCAGGCGCACCAGCGGTGCGTTGGGAGGCATGGCTTCATGTTGCACCACGGAGCCCTGGGCAACGATGAGTTATCCACAACCACGAACGAGATTTGGCGATCATTCATCGACGCCCCAATTCGCGCAGAGGTGCGACCAGAGGTAGTCAGGTTCGTGCGTTCTTCGTTGCCTCGCTGAGTTGGGACGCCAGCACCGACGGCTGGGTGGTCGGGGCCTCGCAGACAAAGCCGCGGCAGAGGTAGGCGGTCGGCTTGTCGTCCCGAGTGGGCCGGTCAGCCAGAAGCGGCACCGGTGACCCCCCACCGGAACCCACGGCCAGCACCACACCGGGACGCCAGGTCTCCCGGACGACTGCCTCCAGGGCGGATACGTCCTGGCCGCCAGTTTCGCCAACAAGCGCCACCTCCAGCGGCCCGGCCAGCAAACGTTCGGCGCCGACGGCCAGCTCACCGTACCCCAAGGGCGCTTGGGCCAGGCGGTCGCCGAAACGGGTCACCGTCGCAACCGCCCGGTCCCGGTAGGCCAGGTCACCGGTCAACGCCCCCAAGCGGGCGTTCACCTCGACCATCACGCTCGACCCCGACGGCTGG
>JBBSNE010000457.1:0-2305 GCA_038232815.1 Euzebyales bacterium
AGGACCGCGTCATCGACCGTGCCGAGCAGGCGCCCTGGCGGCGGAGGGTCAACCGGTGTCCAGTCCTCCTGTAGGACCCAGGCCCCCGTCGGTGTTCCCGGGTCTGGGAACATCTCGGGCGACTCGGGCCACTCGGTGTCGACCACGACGACTTGGCCGTCGACGACGATGGCCTCTCGTTGGCCGGTGAGCGAGCGATCCGCCGGGACATCCGGGAGCGGCCGCCACGTCCCGTTCTCCGGGTCGTATGCGGTACCCGCAGAGCGGCCGATCGCCAGCACCTCCCGGCCATCCCAGACAAAGGTCGGCGGCGATCCACCTGCGGTTTGCCCGGCGGGCAGGGGAGGATTGGCCCGGCTCCACTCGCCGCGAGTGAGGGGGACGCGGTACTGCAATCCGCGTAAACCCGCCAGGGTCGCAGGGCGGGGCGGCCAGTCGGCGAGTCCGTCCGGGGAGTTCTCAGAACGGCCAGGGACCTCTGGGGTGTGCTCACCCGGGCGTGTCGGTTCGGTCCCCGCGGGTTCCCGGGTAAGGGTAGGGCTCGGCGACGCGCCATCAGCGTCGGCCACCTCTAGTTGGTCCTCGCTCGTACCGTCGACGGTGTCGTCCTCCGGCGCTGCCAATCGGGCGAACAAGGCGATCGCCACCACCGCTAGAACGATCAGAACACCAGGACCGGGCGCTGTGACCGGTCGCGCCGTGGTGCCTCGAACTCGGATTCGACTTAATCGATTCTACCGACCGGGGGTCCATTGACGGACGCTGCGATGAATCGCGGCGACCCAATTGGGAGTCGGCTCACGAGTCAGTATTCACCTAAACATGCGCTCGATAGCCCGCCGAGTCGAAGGCGGACAACTGTCTAGTTGAGGGCTGGGAACGACCAACAGCGGGCTGACCTGCTCCCTCTGTTCGTGACCGGACGATCGCGTTCAGTTGTCTGGTCGCGAGAATCCGAGCAAGAAGCGCTGGATGGGCGGCCTACCGGAGGTGTCAGCGGGCCATGAGAAACTCCCCACTGGCGGCCACGGGGAGCTTCTACTGGCCATTGACGCGGAGGCTCTGCGGGCTAGCGTGGGTGAGGTGAGAGTGAGGAAGGGCCACCGTCGCCAGATCGCTATCGGTGCGCTGTCAGGACTCGCTGCGTTCGCGCTGATGGTCTGGGTGCTGGATCCTCGGCACCGGTTGCTCGGGCACCTTCGGTGGACGCATCTTGGTCATGGGGGAGTGGTCCACCTCCTCTTCAAGCTCCAGCCATTTGAAGAACTGCTGCAACGACCGATAGCGGAATGCCACGGTCGCGGGTGCCCGCGTGTCGGCCTGCTGGGCCAGGTAGCCCTCGATCGCCGAACGCTGGAATGGGTCGGCGTCGTTGGCTTCGCACCAATCCGTTGATTGGTCGACGCTGGACACGTAGGTGTCGGTGCGATCCGGACGGTTGCTGGCGGTCACCTCACTGTGACCTCACAAATGGTTGTGAGGGGGTTCGAAAGGGGGCGGCAGCCCCCTTGGGAAACACCTGGGCTTGCCCACGGGACAGTTGGAGTGAGCCGCGTAGCGGCGAAGGACCTTCGCGCGCCGGAGGCGCGTCGTGTTCCGTGGGCCGGGCGGGGCTCGAACCCGCAACCAATCGATTATGAGTCGACTGCTCTAACCGTTGAGCTACCGGCCCCGACGGTCGAATCCTACGTCGGGCAGGGCCGGTGTCACGTCATTGACCGACGGCGACCTGGTCATCGGGCACCGCGGCCGACCCGACGTGATCGGTTACCGACGACAAGGCGGCTTCCACGCCGGCACTGTAGGCCGGGGCGTCGTCGTAGAGGTATGCGCGGGCCAGCAGGCGGTCGCGGATGTCCTCCATGGTGTGCTCCTCCATCGAAGGCAAGCTACCCGACAATTGTTTCGCCGCTATTGCCTGATGGTGAAAGCGTGATGGCACATTGGACAACGATGACCGCCCCGAATCTGATCCTTGCCGCCGGGTATGCCGCAGCCGTCCCCACGACCGCCGGCCTGTTACGGATCGCCTGGCGCCGTAACCTGCCGCTGTTCCTCACCCTGGAGGCCGGCACCGCCGCCATCGTCACCGGCTGGGCGATGAAGGGTCAGACCTTCCCGGCCTACCTGAACGCCGGGTTCGGCCTGGGGTTCTGGGCCACCTGGATCACCGTCGGTCGGGCAAAGCGACGACGGCAGGCCGACAGCGGTCTTTGAAGCCGGTCACTCGGCACGGCACACTTGCGGCCACCCCACCTGCACGACACGGCCCGGTGGCCAAGTGGTAAGGCATGCGACTGCAACT
>JBBSNE010000458.1:0-2297 GCA_038232815.1 Euzebyales bacterium
ATGGGGTGCGAGCTCGTTTGGATCCGGCGGGGCCCGACCGCTTCGACCAGGCCCTGGAGTGGGCGGCAGAGGAACTGCGACCAACAGAACGAGCCTTCGCGTCGTTCACCTTTGCCGGGAACCCAGGAAGTTCGATTGTGCGGCCCAAGGCGGTGGTGCAGGTGAAACCAGGCGACCCGGGTCCCACCAGCCTGGGGCAGATCGGGGGCAAAATTCGCTACGCCGGGTCCTCCATCGACGAGGTCGCCTGGATGGAGGCAGTCGCCAAAGCCACGGATCGGATCAAGGGCGGCCTGTACGACAAGATCGTGTTGGCCCGGGATCTGCAGGTCTGGGCCGACCATGAGTTGGATCCGATCGGCCTGACCGCCCGGCTGGCCGCCCGCTTCCCCTCCTGTGTGACGTTTTTGCACGAACGGTTCGTCGGGGCGACGCCGGAATTGCTGCTGCGGCGGCGGGGACTTGCGGTGAGTTCGGTGGTGCTGGCGGGAACCGCGGCGCCGGATCACGCGTCGGGTCAAGCGTTGCTGGCCAGCGACAAGGACCGATCCGAACATGCCTTCGCGCGGGATTCTGCGGTTGCATCACTATCCCCGTTCTGCGGATCTCTCGACGTCGATGCCGATCCGTGGCTGCTGCGACTGGACAACGTGCAGCACCTGGCCACGCGACTCACCGGCACCCTGGACGCTGATCACCATGTGCTGAAGCTGGTCGCCGCAATGCACCCCACCGCGGCGGTCGGGGGCAGCCCTTCAGCCGTCGCCGTAGCCGACATCGCCCCGTTGGAGCAGATGGACCGCGGCCGCTACACCGGGCCTGTGGGCACCCTGACAGGGACCGGCGACGGCACCTTCGGAATCGCTCTTCGCTGCGCCCAACTGGACGGCAATCGGGCCCGACTGTTCGCGGGGGGCGGCATCGTCGCCGACAGCCTGCCAGATGCCGAACTGGAAGAGACGCGGTTGAAGCTGCTGGCGATGCAGTCGGTGCTGGCCGCCTGATCCCGGCTGGTCAGGCGCCTGCGGTCCCGTCGACACCTTCGCGAAGAAGGTCGGCATGGCCGTTGTGGCGTGCGTAGTCGTGAATCAGGTGCAGCAGCACGGTGCGCAGGGATGCCTCGCAGCCCCAGGCCTCGACCAAAAACGTCTGGTCCAGCGTGCTGATGTGCTGCTCGATCCGGCGGGACCGTTCGATCTCTGAGCACCACGCCGTGAATGCGTCGTCGCGACCGGAGCCCTGCACGTCATAGGCCGCTTGGAAGTCTGCGTCCTCGGACCAGACATGGCGGATCGTCTCGCCAGCGATCACTCGTCGAAACCAGTGGCGCTCAACCTCAGCCATGTGCCGAACGAGCCCCAGCAGCGAAAGGGATGAGGGAGGCATCGAGCGGCGGCGCAGCTCGACATCACTCAGCCCGTCGCACTTCCAGGCCAAGGTCGCGCGGTGGAAGTCCAAGCCATCCACGCAACGCGTCGCGCTCTGAACCAGTCATGGGCGGGTCAGGCCGCACGGTCGAGGTGGGTTCGTCTGCCACGGCTGCGGACGGTACCGCACGCCTCCCCGCGAGAAAGTGCACCTGGACCCGCATGCGGGTGCATCTGCACATGGTGGCGGGGTTGGTGTGCCTGTGAAGCTCAGGAACTCACCGGGTCGGACGTCAAGGTTGTGACCGGCACGCTGAAGCGCCGTTCCAATGTCGAGGGGAGATCGGCCCGCAGCCAGCGCGACATCGTCGGCGAGAGGGTGCTCAACAGGATCTCATCGATCGGCTGATCGTCAATCGCCTGCCCAACCGCGACCATCGGGTTGGGGTCGGCGACCCTACCGTCGGCGACCACCTCCAGGTCCGCAAGCATCTTCAGGGCCGTTCGCAATCGCCATCTGGCCTGTGCCATGCCTGCCTCGTCCGTGCGCCCGTCCAACCCCTGTGACGGCGGCGGCAACCGCCCACCGCCCGTTCCGGCGACCAGATGCTGTGACGGGGTCGCGGGTATGGCCACATAGACCGCCAGGTTGTCGTGGCGACCCGCCAGGTCTCGTAGCGCCGTACGCACGGTCTCAGAGGCAACCGTCTCGTTGGCAACCAGCAAGACGGTGTGGACCTGGTCGTCACCGACGAACGAGCGGTACAGCGGCTTGGCGTGCTGGGCCCCGGCATAGTGTTGGTCAAGCGATCCCGAGGGCACATGGTGATCGTGCTCCAGGTGATCCATCAACTCGGCCCGGTGGGCAAACTTCAACGGACAGCGGGTACAGGTGTGAACGGCCATTGACGAACCTCCACCCTTATTTTC
>JBBSNE010000459.1:0-2296 GCA_038232815.1 Euzebyales bacterium
CGGTCAGCAAAGACATCGGCGGCCTCCAGGCCGATCCAGGGGTCGGGCAGCAGGTGGCGGGGCAGGCCGGGGTCGATGATGGGGAACTTGCGCCAGTGGTGGACCAGCAATGTTTGGGCGACGAACACCTCTGCAGCGGTTGTGGGTCGGCGCCCCGCCGCCCAGTTGATGAAGCGCGTGTAGTCACGCTGGAGTTCGCGGCGATCGCCCCATGCCTCATCCACCAACGCCTGCTCATCACCCCCGGACCCGGGCTGCACCACCAACGTCATCAACGACGGCGCTCCCTCCCCGGCCACCGTGTCCAGATCGGGCCGGCGATCCACATGCGGGCTGATCCACCAACCCTGTCCCAAGGTGCCGAACCCCTCCCATGCCAACCGGCTACGGGCCACATGGCGTTGTTCGCGGACTCGTTCGGGCACGCTGACACGGACCAGCAGCCAACGGCCATCCCACTCCTCGGCGACGCTTGAGAACGAATAGATCCGTTGCGCTCCCTCGGTCAGCAACCGTGTGGTGGAGAGGGTCAGGTGCCACCGCACACTCCGGCCCACCGGTTCGCGGCGCAACCAGCCGTCAGCTGCACTGCGGGTGATCGCCTGCCGCGCCGTCTTCTCCAAGACCCCCAACTCCCCCAGCGCTCGCAACAACGTGGCGTTCCAAACCGGCGCACCCTCCCCCAGCACGTACTCCCCCAGCACGGTCAACAACAACGAACGGGCCGCCGGCGCCCGATTCGGTGGCGGCACCGACCGGCGGCGTAGCACCTCGTCGGTGTTGCTGACCGCATCAAACATCGACAGCGACCCTATGCGGCGAACGACCGGGGATGACTCAGCCCGCCTCCCGCAACTTGAACCGTTGGGTCTTACCGGTCGCGGTGCGGGGGAAGTCGGTCACGAACTCGATCTCGTGCGGGTACTGATAGCGCAGCAGCGCGTCTTTGCACCAATCCTGTAGTTCCTCCACCAACCCGTCGTCGGGCGCCCCCTCCTCGACGGTGATGACGAACGCCTTGACCCGGGTGAAACCGTCGCGTTCGACCCCCACCACCGCGGCCTCGTGGACCCGGGGGTGCTCGATCAGGCGGTTTTCGATCTCGACCGGAGAGACCCACAGCCCCTTGACCTTCATCATGTCGTCGGCCCGGCCCTCATACCAGTACAGGGCCTGATCGTCCCGGCGGTAGCGGTCGCCGCTGAAGAACCACTCGCCCAGCAGGTTGCGCTTGGTCTTGTCGTGCTGATGCCAATAGTAGGCCAGGGCGCTGTCCCCTTTGACCCACAGGTCGCCCTCCACCGCACCGTTCAGCACCGCCCCGGTCTCACTGTCACGAATCTGCAGCTCATAACCCGGAACGGGTTGGCCCGACGATCCGGGTTCACACTGCCCGGCCCGATTCGAGCAGTAGATGTGCAACATCTCCGTCGAGCCGATGCCGTCAAGGATTTCGGTTCCGGTCCGTTGTTTCCAACCGCGCCACACCTCCGCCGGCAATGCCTCTGCCGCGGACACCCCAAGGCGCAGGCTGGACAGGTCGCGGGACTTGATGTCGGGATGGGCCAACATCGCGTTGTACAACGCGGGGGCAGAGAACACGACCGTCGGCTGGTGTTGTTCGATGGCGGCAAGGGCCTTGTCCGGCGTGGGCCGCCCGCCCATCTGCACCGCAGCCGCCCCGGCGTACAGCGGGAAGGTCAGGCCGTTGCCAAGACCATAGGCATGAAAGAGCTTGGTCGTTGAGAGGCAGCGGTCGTCGGGGGTCAGGCGCAGCACCTGATCGGCGTAGGTTTGGCAGGTCACGGCGATGTCATGCTGCAGGTGCACGACGCCCTTGGGCCGTCCGGTGGACCCGGAGGAGTAGAGCCAGAACGCAGGATCGTCACGATGACTGTCGACCGGATCCACGGCATCGGGTCCCTCCGCCAGCCATCCCTCCACGGAGTCCTGACCGCCGTCCCCGCCGCCGATCAGCACGCGGACGCCCAGCCGTTCGGCCTGAGGCCCCACGTCGTCGACGAAGACCTGGTCGGCAACGACCATGACGGCGTAGGAATCGGCGATGAAGTAGCCGAAGTCCTCTGGCCTGGCCAAAAAGTTCACCGGGACGGGGATCACCCCGGCCCTGATGCAGCCCAGGAACGCGGCGTGGAATCGGACCGAGTCGTCCTGGATCAACACGACACGCTGCTCACGGCCGATTCCTTCCTCACCCAACCGCGCCGCAAAACGGCACACCAGACGGTGCACGTCGGCAAAGGTGTGGGTGGTGCCGTCGGGTTCGATCACCGCC
>JBBSNE010000460.1:0-2280 GCA_038232815.1 Euzebyales bacterium
CGTCGGACAGGTCTTGGGTGATCCTTTCCTGTTCCAGTTGGTGGGCAAGGCGGCCTGGGACGCGGGGGACGGGCCGGTGATCACCTACGAAGACGTACGGTCGGCCCTCCATGAGGTTGCTGTAGAGATGCGACATCACGCAGAACGAGCCCTGGAGCGGCTTCCCCAGGCAGAACGCGCATTGTTCGAAACGTTGGTGAGCCTGCCGGTCGACGGGCGGACACTGACAAATGCTGGGCGAGAGTTGGGCAAGTCAGCCGCGGAACTTGGTACTGCCTCAAAGCGGCTGGAACTTCGATCGCTGATTCGCCGGGATCGTCCCATCCGCATCACGGCGCGGTGCGTGGAGGGGGTCGTGACGGACGAGTGGCCGTGGACCGGCGGACATCAGGACTCTGCCTGAAGCCTCAGTGGGTCAGGCGGTGGCGGACCCAGACGTTCGGTTCGGTGTAGACCGCACGTTCGCCGTCGCTGTGGACCGGTGCCAAAGCGCCCGGTACGACATACGGGCCCGGTTCGGTCATGTCGACGCCCGTCCATTCATGCCAGTCCGCGACCGAACCGGGAATGATCATGGAGCTGTCACACGGGCCGAGGATCTCACCTCCGGCGCGGGCGTGGACCCGAAGCCAGGCGTCATGTGGCAGGCCGTCGTCCCTCACGCGGGTCAGGTAGTCGGCCATGGACTCGTGCGGATGAGTCGACTTCTGACTGGGTCGGACGGGGGCGAACAACGACGTGGCGCCCATGTCGGCTGCCTTCGCCCGCATGTGGGCGACGAGAATGCTGCTGAGGCCCGACCCTCGCAGCGTGGGGTGGATCCCGATCTCAAGTGCCGAGGCCACGTTTGTCGCATGTCCCGCGTGCCGGTCGGCGATGCCCCTTTCGATGACCCAGTCCCAGCCCCGATCCGGCAGAGGCAGATCCCCGTCCCATACGAACGGGATCCACAGGGCTCGGCACACCACCTGATCGTCGGGGTCGACCACCACCAGGGCGCAATCGGCGAAAGTGGTGTCAAGGTCGACGTAGAACTCCCCGCCGCATTCGGAGTGCATCATGAACGGCGGCCACACCTCCTCCCCCAAGGCATGGACCCCCTCTGCCAGATCATCACGGTCGGCCAGGCGGTGCAGGCTCAGGCCGGTCGGGAGGTCGGGAGTGTTCAACGCGGTGCTCAGGTTTCCTGTCGCTCGCGGGCAAGCGCGGTGTTGCGCATCCGCTTGGCCACAAACGGCACAACCATCAGGACGACGAACCCCACCAGCGTCAACAGGCCACCCAGGCCGACCCGAGGGGTGAACAACGCCAGGTACAGCCCGGCCACCAACATCGCCAAGGAGACGACCGACAACAGGGTCGCCATGGTCTTGATGCGCTTCTCGGCACCAACGCTTGCGTAGGGATAGTCCTCCAGCCCGTCTGGCACGTCACCAGGCGGCGGGCTGCTCATCGGTCTTCTCCTTGGATCGGCTGGGTCATGGGTTGGAGTCTGGTCGGGGGCATCAGGGGCGGCCCGTCGGCGGCAGCACGGACGGAAGCGCGGATGGCATCGGTCACGGCCCTGGCGCCAAGCGTTGCCACCAGATCGACCGGGGCGGGAACCTGGGTCCGTTGGCTGGTCAGCAGGAACAAGGCGTCACCGTCGTGGATGGTGTGGGCCGGATCGATGGTACGGGCGATGCCGGTGTGCGCCAGATCAACGGCACGAGAAGCCTGTCCCTTGCTCAACACGGCATCGGTGACCAGACAGCCGATCACGGTGTTTGTCCGCGGGGGCGGGGCCATGTCACGGAAGGGATAGGCGTCGTCGGTGTCGACCCCGGCCAGCATGGTGCCGTCCTCGGCGATCACGTTGCCCAGCGCGTTGACCGCCATGATCGCCCCGACCGTGACGCCTCCGCCGCTGTGAACCGCCCAGCCCTGACCCCCGGCCTTGAGGTGTTCGAACCCGGCGACCTTGGCAACAGTGCAGCCCGCCCCGACCCCGACCCGGCCCATCGGCGGGTCGTGGTTGGTCGCGGCTTGGCAGGCATCCCACCCGCTTTTGGCATCCGGGCGTGCGGCGCCGGTTTGGCGCAGGTCGAAGACGATGGCGCCGGCGACCACCGGAACCGGTGTCACGAACCGGTCATAACCCCTCCCCTGCTGCTCACACCATTCCGCGATCCCGTCACCCACGGCAAGCCCGAACGCCGAACCGCCGCTGAGGAACACCGCATGACACTCGGTGCCCTGACCATCAGGGCCAAGGGCAGCGGCCTCCCTGGTGCCGGGTGC
>JBBSNE010000461.1:0-2278 GCA_038232815.1 Euzebyales bacterium
ACGTCGGTGGCGGTCATTGCGGGTGTCATCGGTCCTCCTGGTCGGATGCGTGCCTACAGCGTGGGCGCTGCGCTGCGGTTCGACCAGGGCCGGGTATCACCGGTTAGGGATGACAGTTGTCATGGGGTTGTGCCCGCCGGCCTCGAAAAAGAGGGCACCCTCTCTTGCATTGCGATGCCTTTCGTCAATCCCAGGAGCGCTTGATCCCGGGCTGAACAGTTATGATCAGTTCGCTATGAGCGCGGCTCCCGACGACTTTCCGAGGGGACACAGCGACGACGGAGAGTTATACCTTTCGTGGCTGGGATACCTGCGCGGGGCGGTGCTGCGTGATCTTGATGGGCTGACCGACGAACAAGCGCGATGGCGCCCGGGCGATTCGCTGATCTCGGTTCTGGGTGTGGTCAACCACCTGACACATGTCGAGTGGCGCTGGATCGACGGGGGATTTCGGGGGACCGACGTGTCGCGCGACGAGGCCGAATTTCATCCCGGGTCCGAATTGACCGTGGCGGCGGCCGTTTCCGCTTACCGCACGCGTGCATCCCTAACCGATCAGACCGTCAGGTCCCTGCCGTTGCACACCAGGTGTGCGCTGGAAGAGGGAACCGACCTGCGCTGGGTGCTGCTGCACCTGATCAACGAGACCGCCCGTCATGCAGGGCACGCTGATGCCACCCGGGAACTGCTGGACGGCACCACCGGGGAGTAACCTTGTTGGCCGCAGCGGTCACCCCGCCTGCAGGTACGCCCCGACGGCACCAAGCAAGACAACCGCCAACAGGCCAAAAGCGATAACGGCGTAGCGGAAGTCGCGTCGTTGGATCCAGCGGAACCCCAACCAGGCGATCCGGGCCAAGGGGACGGCCACAATGACACCGAACCCTGCCCAGGCCGCAGGGTCGCCCACAGAGGCAGGGGCCACCGCCCCGACCAGACCCAACACCAGGGCCGCGAACGTGGCTGCCTTCAAGGCCCGGGCCATCGCCCCGTTGGCGCGGGGTTGGATCTCAAAGGGTTCGTCCTGTCTGACGCTCACACCCGCACCCACAAGACGATCGCGATGCCGACCAGCGCCAAACCCAATCCTGTCCGGATCAACCGGGCTGGTGTACGACGTTGCAGCCGGGCACCCAGGTACCCGCCGATCAAACTGCCGGCGATCACCGCGGCCGCCGCGTGCGGGTCGACCCGCCCCTGCAGCACAAAAACCACCAGGCCCGCCGCCGCCGTCACCCCCAGGGTGAACGTCGTGGTGGCCGCGGCCACCTTCAACGGAATGCCCATGATCCCCGTCGTCACCGGTGTCTTGATGAAGCCACCGCCTGCCCCGGCCACACCGGCGATCACGCCCGAGACCCACATCAACGCCAGCCCGGTCGGCAGACGCCGCACGCGGTAGGCGACCGGCGTCCCCCGCCTGGGGGCAACCCCGCCGATCTGGCCCGGCCACTCACCGATCGTCAGTGATTCATGTCTCTCGTCATCGGCCGCCCCGGATCCTCGGGGGCGCAGCATCGCTGCCCCCGCGACCACCGCCACCGCAGCAAGGACCTGGCTCAACAGGTCGTCTGACACCAGACCCGACCCCAGCGCCCCCATGGTTGCCCCGACGGTGGCCGCGATCTCGGTGGTCACGCCCAACCGATGGTTGACCGTGCGCTCTCGCAGCTGGGGGGCGCCGGCGGCAACGGATCCGGCCGCCACCGAGATCAGGCCCAACGGCGCGGCCTGCGATGCCGGCATGCCGCTGACCACCAACAGCGGTACCAACAACACCGCCCCGCCCAGTCCTCCCAGCGCCCCCAATCCCGCGGTGCCGAGGGACGCGGCCATCAAGACCCACACAGCAGGCACGAGCCCTACGCCACCGGTTCATTGAACAGATCGCAGTCCGGGTTCTCGCACCGAAAGCCACCATCGGGGTCGGCAACCTCTTGTGGCAGCGCAGTGACCCCACATGCCGGGCAAATCGGCGCCCGTCGCTCGACGCGACTTCGGTTCTGTTCGTCCATCAATGTCCTCCTGTCAGCCCAATCGTTGCACGAACGGTCGGCGCGACCGTAGGGTCCGTGCGATGCCGCTAACTTCCAGGGTTCAGGGCTTGACCTGTTTCGACTGCGGTCGAACACAGGATGCCAACCAACTGACCACCGTGTGCGATGCCTGCGGGATGCCGCTTCGGGTCGATCTGTCGCTACCGAACGACGGGCCGGAAGACGTCATCGACACGTCGTTTTCATCGCTATGGCGCTACGCCGCGGTGCTGCCGGTGAAG
>JBBSNE010000462.1:0-2275 GCA_038232815.1 Euzebyales bacterium
CGACCGGATTTATCACTCACCCCTGGCCTACGACCGGTGGGAGGCCGCCGCCCGTCGCAACCTGACTGCCGAACGGGCCGACCTTTCGCAGTGACCCCTCCCAGTAAGGCTTGTCGTCTTTGTCCGCCAATGCGACCCACACATCACAAACCTATGGAACGGGCCGGTCAGCCCCCCGAAGGCTTGTCGCATTTGTCCGCCGTAGCGACCCACACATCACAAACCCTGGTCGAGGGACGGTCAGCGGCGGCGCAGACCGGAGGCGATCAGGCGGCGGACCACCTCACGTCCGTCGACCGGGGTGGCCCCCATCTGGATGGCTCGTTTTCGAAGCACGGCGGGGATGTCGTAGTGGTCGCCTTGAAAGATGTGGCGGGGCAGACCAAGACGCTCGGCGAAGTGGTGCAACTCCTCATATGAGGTGTCGCTGATCAGATGGGCCCACCGCCGCCCCCGCCACGGCCACACTGCGTCATCGACCAGGATCACGAGGCCCCGACCATGACCAGGTGATGCATGAACGCCTGCAATCCCCCGCGCCGGTCGGGCTCATACTCCTCCCACTTGGTCTTGGGCAGTTCGGCCTGCGGGACCGACACGAACCCCAGACGGCGGAAAAATCGTGCGGCGGTGTCGGAGTGCGTGCACGCAAAGACGCCCTGCAAGCCCGCCTCGGCTGCGTCCGTGAGAATCCTGTCAATTATCTGGCTGCCAACCCCTCCCCCGGCGAACCGACTGATCGTGGTCAGGGCGCACACCTCCCCCAACTCTTCGGCGACGTACGGCTCGGTCAACAGCGCTGCGAACCCTGCCAGGTGGTGATCCCCCACCCGGGCCCCGTAGCCGTTGACGATCAACCGGGCAACGGCGTCGGGTTCCCGGGGTTGCAGATACCCCTCCTCCGCCCCGCCGGCGATCAGTTGGGTCACCTGCAGGTAGTCATCGATCCCCACCCTGCGGACCCGGCAGTAGTCCTTCAGGCCGTAACAGGTGCCGGCCCCCGAATAGGTCAGCAGTTCCTCAGCGACATCGGCGGGATGACAGACATTTATCGTAGCCACCCCGCCGGCCAGAGCCCGCGCCGCATGGGCGGCCAACCAATCACCCGCGGCGTGTTGGTCGCCCAGCGTCACAAAGGAAGCAGTCCGGTCCTGGTCGGTCGGGCGCGGCACATCTGGTGCCAACAAGACCAACTTGAACGCTCGCAGCCGGGTGGCCAGCCGGACCGCAACGCCCAAGATGTCGTGGTCGGTCGGCAACGCGATCCGCATCCGACCATGCCGTCGAAGCTGACGCCAGGCCGACACGATCCCCGCATCATCGGGTTGCCAATGGGCCACCCTGCCGCCAGGTGTAAGCAGCACAACCCGAACACCTTCGGCCACCAGGTCGGCGACACAGGCCTCGACAGCGGCAACGTCGGCGTCGGCGGTTGCCAGCGAGGCGATGACCAGCGTGTGGCCGCTGAACTGTTCCAGGTAGAACCGTTGCTCCCGCGGGGGCGGGTCGGTGGTCACCGCTCGGGCAATCGGACGTGCTCGGGGGTCAGTTCGTCGATGGATTTGACGCCCAGTAACTGCATCGTTCGGCTCATCTCAGCTTGCAGGATTGAAAGGGCGCGGTCGACCCCCGCCTCCCCACCGGCCATCAGCCCGTACAGGTAGGCGCGTCCGATCAGGCACGCCTGTGCCCCGGCGGCGATCCCGGCGATGACGTCGGCGCCGTTGGTGATGCCCCCGTCCAGGTAGATCTCCAGTTGATCGCCGACGGCTTCGACGATCTCAGGTAACACCAGCAGCGGCGTGGGGGCACGGTCCAACTGCCGCCCCCCGTGGTTGCTGACGACGATGCCGTCGGCGCCCCTCTCGACACATTCCCGAGCGTCTTCGACGGTCTGGATGCCCTTGACGATCAGCGGGCCGTTCCACAGTTCGCGCAAAAAGTCCAGGTCGGTGTAGCTGATGGAGGGGTCGAACATGGCATTGACCAGCTCGGCCACCGTGCCGTCGAAGCTTGCCAGCGTGGCGAACTCCAAGGTGTCGGTTGTCAGCAGATCCAGCCACCAGGAGGGATGCAGGGCCATGTCGGCCAGCGTGGACAACGTCAGCTTCGGCGGGACCGTCAACCCGTTGTGGACGTCGCGCAGCCGCTGGCCGGCAACAGGGGTGTCAACGGTGAAGACCAGTGCTTCGAACCCTGCCTCCTGTGCACGTTTGACCAGCGATCCCGAGGCGTCCCGGTCGTTCCAGACATACAACTGGAACCAGCGCCGGGC
>JBBSNE010000463.1:0-2272 GCA_038232815.1 Euzebyales bacterium
CGACGCCCTTGCCGACCCCACCCGCCGAGCCATTCTTGAGCACTTGGCAGAACACCAGGAAATGAGTTCCGGCGACATCGCCGACCGCATCGGAGCGGTGGGGCGCACCGCGGTTTCCAGCCATCTTCGTATCCTTCGCACTGCGGGGTTGGTCACCGAGCGACGCGACGGCCGGTTCAGACTGTATTCACTGCAGCCCGACGGACCCATCCGCGACGCGGTCGTGTTCCTGCAGGCCATCCTGGAGTTCGCACTGCCGTCGGTCCCAGACGATTCGCGTCACGCCTTGCCACCTGAGGCGCAGGGCCGCCTCACCGGCTGATGTCACCGTGGGTTCGGCGGGACGGCACCAGAAACGTCACAGCCATGCCACGGCAACGGTGCTCATCACCGCGGCTCGCGAGGTTCCACTACCGCCTGACCAGATCTATGACCTCTTCGGGACCCAGGCGGGAGCGGGCTGGCTGTTCGATGCCCAGTGTGACGGGGTCCGGCCGGGATCACCCGTCACGCTGACCGTGCCGGTCGACGTGACCGGAGGGAACACCATGCAGATCCTCGGTCGCATCGCCCGTTGTGTGCCGGGTCGTTTGATCGAAATCGTGCACGACAACCCGTGGCACGGTTTGCTACGAGTGACCATGAAAGCGGCCTCTGTCGCCGCCACGCGCGTCAGCATCAGCGCAAGCCTGGATCAACGTGGGCTGGAGTGGGTTGCAGGTCGGCGAGGGTGGCCGGCCAACCAGCGCGACGACCCCTCCCGTCACCGCATCGGCCTGATCACCAGCAACACCGGGCCAGCCGCGGTGTATACCGTCGCGTGTGAGTACGCCGCGCAACTGGCGATTGAGGAGATCAACGGCGATGGAGGGTTCCACGGTCGTCCTGCCGAACTCGTCGTCGGGGACGACGCAACTGACCCAGGACGTGCCGCGCTGGAAGCGGTGCGGCTGGTCGATGCCGGCTGCCGCACCATCGTCGCCAATGTCAACAGCCGTAGCTTTGCCACGATCTGCCGGGCCGTCGGCGACCACGGAGTGCCACTGATTCACCCTGCCTGAACGAGGGTGGTGGGGGATCGGGCTACGTACTGCGTTGGGGTGAGCGCCCCCTGGACCAGGTCCGCGCCGCCGCGACCGCGGCTATGCGCGCCGCGGCCGGTCGCCGCTGGTACATGATCGGCAACGACTATCGCTGGGCACACGGTGCCCATCTGGCCGGGGTCCGTGCGATCGCCGAGGCAAACGGCCGGATCGTCGGCAACACCTACGTTCCCCTCGGCACCACCGACTTCACACGGGTGGTGGAACAGATCCACCGCAGCGGTGCTGATTGCATCCTGTCGAGCCTGATCGGAGCCGATGAGGTGGCCTTTGAACGACAGGCCTGGGCCGGTGGGCTGCGGTCCCGTTGCCAGACCCTTTCGTTGGTCATGGAGGAATCGACGCGGGAACGCATCGGCGACACCCGTGCGAATGGCATCTGGGCGGCGTTCGGGTATTTCCAGGACCTTGACACGTCTGAGAACCATGATCTCATCCGGCGGTACCAGGCCAAGGTCGGGCGGTGGGCGCCCCCGCTCTCAACCGCCAAGGGGCGTCTGCCGCGGGGGCTTGTCAAAGCCGCAGGCCCCCATGCCCTCCGCCAAAGCTTGCATGTCGCGCGAGCCGTGGCGGGCGGCTTCCAACTGCAGTCTTGACACAACCGGGGACGTCGGCTTGACTTGTCAACATCTCATGATGCCAAGAACCATTGACGCGTTTCCGCCAGTACAAGAACCCAAGGAACAACCATGAGTACCATTCCTTTGAAAGTCACCCGCACGGCCCTGGGCAACGTGGCCGTGCTGTGGACGCTCGCGGCAATCGCCGTATTCCTACTCGGGTTCTTGCTGCTGGAGAACGGGACGATCCTGCCGGCTGGGGCGGCGGCGTTCCTCCACGAGGTCGCACACGATGCCCGTCACGCGCTTGGGGTCCCCTGCCATTGAGGAACTGCCTGTGCCACTAGGCCGGATCTTGCGGGCGGGCGCGGTGGCGGGGCTCGCGGCCGGGGTGGCAGGGGCCATCGCGCTGTGGTTGTTGGTCGAACCGAAGTTACAGCAGGCCATCGCCTTGGAGGAGGGCGCAGCGGGGCATACCCAATTCGGTGGGGCTGACGAACACGCGGTGGAGGTGATCGGTCGCGGCCCGCAGGTTGTCACCGGACTGATCGTCATCGTCGTCGTTGGCCTTCTGGTCGGGCTGATCTTCGGTGTCGTGTACAGCTGGAC
>JBBSNE010000464.1:0-2263 GCA_038232815.1 Euzebyales bacterium
ACCTGTGCGGCCAGCGGTCGGGTCACTGGGCTCGGAGGCGCAGTTCGGCAGCGAAGCCGGGAAAGCTGCCGGCGAACTGATCGATGAGCTCGGCGCGGGTGAGCGGACGCCGGGTGCGTTTGGCCACGAGCGCGTCGATGACGGCGTCGACGCCGTCGGGATGATGATCAGGAGCCGCTGCGCAAACTCGTCGCCGGTCATGGCCAGCAACGGTTCGCCCAGCGTGTTGATCTCGCGTCGTAGGCGCCGGTCGTTGCTGACGACCACGTCGGCGCCGTGGGCGCGCGCCGTGGCGGCGACGTGACGGTCCTTGCGGTTCACGGCCGCAACCGCTGCGGCGTTGACGTCGCCTTCGTCATGGGTGTGATGTGAGAGGGCGACTGCAACTTGGGCGACGCGACCCCGCAGGGTGACCGGGTCGAGGTGGGTGAAGCTGTGAACCAGGGTGCGTTCGGTCTCGTGGAGGATCGTCGCGGTGACCACCGGACGGTAGAGGTCCTCGTCGAACGCCGACGGCAGCAGGTCGCACGACAGGATCGGTACGAGCACATCGGCATCCAGCACCGCCACCAAAGTGGACATCGTGGTCAGTCGTAGAGCCCGAGATCTTCGGCGTCGCGGGACATCTGATCGAGCACGGCTCGGCGACGGGCGACCATGTCGTCGCGGTAGGCGAGCAGGTCAGCGAGCGTGACGCGACGGTGTGACCCAACCTTGCGAGACGGCAGGACGCCATCGTCGATCAGCTTCACCACCGTCGGACGGGACACGTTCAACACGGTGGCGGCCTGCTGGGTGGACACCTCTCGCGGTGTGCGGACCACGGTCGCAGTGTCACCCTGGGCGAGCGCTTCGAGCATCTCGATCAGCCCGTCGACGGCCGTCTTGGGGAACTGCACCGTCGCACCGTTCGGGAGGGTGAACCGCCTCGGTCGGCGGCGGAGGAGCAGGAGCGCGTCGGACGCCAGGTCCCGATCATCGAGTCGCTTCGTCATGCCCGCCAGTCTATCGTTAAACGCAGCAAACGAAAGGGCGACCGGTTGCGTCACTTGATCGGGCCGTTGAGGGGTCGGTGGCGAGCATCGGTGGGAGGAACGGCCGGGGGGGTTGGGCGGGGCCGACGTAGTCGTCGACAAGGTCACTGGCCAGGATGGAATCAGCTCCGGTGTCGATGAGTCCGTCGTGGATGGGCGATGTGCCGGAGGGGCCGACCATGCTGACCGGAACGAACGGCCGAAAGACGGGAAGGCCAAGCCGCGTCGAGCCGGCGTCCTCCAGGTAGGGATAGAGCCAGGGAATATGGAGCTTCCTTCACGAGCAGCCCGGCGCGACAATCCGCGGGCGCGACGGGAAACTGACAATCAACGGTTAGCCGATTTGACTGCGGCGGGAGCGGTCCACTGCTTCCCGGGACGCGAGCAGATGCGCCGCGATTCTGCCCGGTTCCGCCACGAGACCGACGTCCAATGCTCCGGTCGAAGATGGTCGCCTAGCCCGGGCTCCACGGTCGCAAGGATGTCTTCTCCTGAGGTCACCACCACAGGTCTCAAGCCGCCGGCGCGTCTGGATGGCACCATCCCCGGCATGGATCTCGATGAACTCACCGCGGTCTTCACCGAACTCGGCGCACCTGACCCAGAGGGGTGGGCCTCGTCGCAGGTGCGTGAAGGGATCAACCAGCTCGGAAGGTTCCTGTTCCTCAAGGGGGCTTGGCAGGCCGTGGTCGACGACGAGGACACCTCGTGGGTAGATCGTGTGTTGGAGCGGACACCGTTGAACTCGGGTCGCCCGTTCGACGGGATCGCCCACGCCCTTCGGCGAATGCTCGCCCTCGGGGTCTACAAGCAGGACATCAACCAACTCGTGCGCGGCATGCAGGCGAGCCTCCTCTTCAGTATGTGTTACCTGCTCGGCGACTCAACGATGGTGGAGGGCAACACCCACCAAGACTGGGGACTGTTCGAGATCGATGCCGACGGTCGTCCCATCGGGCCGATCGGTATGCTCCACGAGAGTGTCCTAGCGACTGACCCAACTGGTCGGGAGATGCGCCCGCGCCCTGCCCCATAAGTGCCGAACCCGGGCGGGTGCAAGTGCGGGACTGCCGCGGTCCCCGTTCTTCCACAGTTAGCCTGGTGATGTGGAGGACACGCCGAGGGCGATCACCGCCGAGGAGCTGGATGCGATGTCGCCAGACGAGCGTGCCCAGGTGGTACGTGAGCACATGGTGACCGACCTCGACCAGCTCCCCGAGGCTTTTCGG
>JBBSNE010000465.1:0-2261 GCA_038232815.1 Euzebyales bacterium
CCGGCGGTCATCTGGCCGTACATGGTCAGACCGGCTTCTTCCAGGCGGCGGAACTCCTCCCAGTTCGCCCAATCGGGCACCAGGTTTGAGTTGGCCAGCAGCACCCGCGGCGCCCATTCGTTGGTGCGGATGACCCCGACAGGTTTGCCGGACTGCACCAGCAACGTCTCGTCGTCCGCCAGGTCGGTCAGGCACCGCACGATTGCGTCGTAGGCCTCCCAAGACCGGGCCGCCCGGCCGGTGCCGCCGTACACGACCAGTCGGTCGGGGTCCTCGGCCACCTCTGGGTCCAGGTTGTTCATCAGCATTCGCAGCGGCGCCTCGGTCTGCCACGACCGTGCGGTCAGTTGGCTTCCGCGAGGGGCGCGGACGGGTCGGGGTTCACTCATCGGGTTATTCCAGTCGGGTGGTTGACGGTGGGGTCAGTTCAGGTCGATGTGGGCACGGGCGGCGGCCAGCACCGATCCGTCGGTCAGCAAGCCCTCGACTGCGGCAAGTCGTGGGTCCAGATGCTGGTCGGCCCCGGGGCCGCCTGCGGCGGCCAGGACGACATCGGCAACGGCACCGGTGACGGGGGAGGGGGCCAGGGGACGCCGAAAGACCTGCCCGTGGGTGGCGGCCAGCAGTTCGACGGCAAGGATCCGCCGTAGGTTGGCCACCGTTTCGCGCAGCGCGCGGCAGCCGCCCCAGCCCATCGATACGTGGTCCTCCTGCCCCGCACTGGTCGAGATCGTGTCGACGCTGGCGGGGCTGGCCAGACGACGGTTGGTGGTGACCATGGCCGCCTGGGTGTACTGGGCGATCATCAGGCCGGAGTTGACCCCGGCATCAGCGGTCAAGAACGGCGGCAGACCACCGGAGCGACTCATGTCGAGCAGCCGATCGGTTCGCCGCTCGGACAACGCCGACAGGTCGGCGATCGGGATTCGCAGCAGGTCTGCGGCGTAGGCGACGGGGGCACCGTGAAAGTTGCCACATGAGGCAACGCGTCCGTCCGGCAGGACCACGGGGTTGTCGATGAAGCTTGCTAGTTCGTAGTCAGCGGTGGTCGCGCAGTGGTTGATGACGTCCCGACCGGCACCATGGACCTGCGGGGTGCAGCGCAACGAGTAGGCGTCTTGCACCCGGCCGTCGCCGTGTTTGTGGCTGGCCACGATTTCGGATCCCTGCAGCGCCAGTCGCAGGTTGCTGGCGCTGAGTTGTTGGCCGGGCTGAGGGCGCATGGCAACCAGGTCGGCATCAAAGGCCCGGTCGGTGCCCAGCAGCGCCTCGATCGTCATCGCGGCGACAAGGTCGGCGATCCGGTACAGGTCCCGTAGGTCGGCCAGGGCCATGACCAGCATCCCGAGCATCCCATCGGTGCCGTTGATCAGCGCCAACCCCTCCTTGGCTGTCAACTGCAGGGGTAGCAGTCCGGCGTCAGTCAACGCCTGCGCCGCCGGCTTGCGGCCATCGGGGGTGTCAAGCTCTCCCTCGCCGACCAGGGTGATCGCCACTGCCGCCAGGGGGGCAAGGTCGCCGCTGGCGCCGACGGAACCGTAGTCCTTCACGACCGGGGTCAGGCCGTGGTTCAACAGGTCGCAGATCTGCTGGGCGACCTCGCGGCGGGCGCCGCTGTACCCCATCGCAAGGCTGCGGGCCCGCAGTACCATCATCGCGCGGATGACCTCCCGTTCCAGCTCCGGCCCCATGCCGGCGGCGTGCGACCTGACCAACGCCAACTGCAGTTCGGCGGAGCGGTCTGCGGGAATGACGGTGTTGGCCAACGCCCCAAATCCGGTGGACACGCCGTAGACCGGGCTGGGGTCGGCGACCAGTTCGTCCACGGCCTTGGCGCCGCGGTCCAGGGCTGCCAGCGCATCGGCGCCTAGGGTCACCGTTGAGCCTTCCCGAGCCACGGCGATGACAGCGGCTGCCGCAAGACCGTCGGCGGGGATCACAGTTTCCATGGTCAGCTACTCCGCGACGTCCAGGTAGTGGTAATAGTCCAATTCTTCCTGTTGCATGGCCCGGCGGTAGTTGATCGCGACCGCATCGAACTTCAGGTGCAGCTCGTCGGCCACGTCGAAGGGGACCTGCTCGGGCCGCTGGGATTCGACGACCCGTTGGTCCTGGAAGAAGATCGTGTCCTCAAACCCCTGCAACACCGTGTCGGGCTGATCCAGGTCATAGTTGCGACCGATCAGGCAGTAGCCGGTGCAGGCCTTCTCGCTGACCGGTTGGCCGACGTAGACATAGACCATCCCCTTCTCCCCGCCCCA
>JBBSNE010000466.1:0-2251 GCA_038232815.1 Euzebyales bacterium
GACGAACACGGCCGCACCGATGCCCAGGTAGCGGCCCATGGCCGTGAGGATGTCGACGGCGGGCTGCTCACCTTGCCGTGCCGCTGCAGTGACACGTTCACCGTCAGGAGCGTCTGGACCGTCCAGGGTGGTCCCTGCAAAACGTCCTGCCCGATGGGCTTGACGGGCCATTCGATCCATGGCCGACCCGGAACTGTAGGCCTCCAGTTCTCCATCGACCCCGCTGGGGCCGGATTCGCCGCCGACCTCCAGCACGATGTGGCCCAGTTCGCCGGCGAAGCCGTGCGCGCCCCGGTGCAGGCTGCCGTCGATGATCAGGCCTCCGCCGACGCCGGTGCCCAAGGTGAACATCACCATCGTGTCGGTGACGACCCGGCCGGCCCCGGCGACGAACTCTGCCCAGGTTGCCGCGTTGGCATCGTTGTCGATCACTACCCGCGGGTTGTCCAACCGCCGAACCAAATGGTCACGAAGGGGATAGTCCACCAGACCGATGTTCGGTCCATACTTGGCCACACCGTTCTTGGTCACCAGGGCAGGAAACCCGCAACCGATCGGGATCTGCGAGCAATCGCCTTCGGCGCACAGCATCGTGACCGCGTCGACGATCGCGGCGACCAACTCATCTCCGTCAGCCGGTGTCGGCCGCCGATCGGTCCTGGTGACCGTGCCGTGTTCGTCCACCAGCCCGCTGAGGATCTTGGTACCCCCGACATCCACGCCGACCGCAACGGTCATGTCTAGAACCGCAGCAGGGCGGCGACCGGGTCGCCATCCAACCGCGAGTCATCACGGAACAACTCGATCCGGGCGTCGCTCAGAACGCATTGTTCGATGACCTCGTCGATCAGGTCGGGCACCCGTTCGACCGGACCGCCGTAGGCCTCGGCTTGTTCTGATTCAAGGGCCAGCATGTCGGTTGCCGAACGATAACCCGGCTGGCCCGCGCCCTCGACGACGAACAGGGTCTCGATGCGGCGTTGGTTGCAGGCTTCGATGACGTCGGCCAGCCCGTGGACGGTGTCCTCGGCCTGCCCATCCCCCGCCGCCAGACGCTCCAACAGTTCTTTGCGACGTGCGGATACGCGAGCTTGTTCGACCTCGGCAAATGCCTTCAACAAATCGTCCTTGGCCGGCGTGGAGGAGATGCCGGCCGCCTTGCCGTGGACCACCGCCTCCAGGTAGGGATGCAGCGTCTTACGGAACTGATCGACCTCTGCCTGGGGTCCCGCCAGGACCAGGGCGTCGAACGGGTCGTCTTCGTGGACCTGACGAATGGTGTCACTTGCCTCCTTGAAGTGGTGCAGGACAGCGTTGTCGACCTGCCGAGCCAGCCGTGCCTGGGACCAACCGCCGCCATCACTTTGACCGGGGACGTCAGAGTCCACCTCGTGGTATTCAACGATTCGGCCCAAGCGATACCTGAACAACCGGGCCGAATCGCGCTCGATGAGGGCCAGCCCGATGTGCATGTAGCGACCCAGCATCGCCTGCAATGGGACTACGTACGGGGTATCACCCACCTTGGCTATGTTACGAAAGGGCTCCGCGGTGTGAATGCGGTCAACGATCGTTCCCCCCGACGCAAACATGCCAAGACCCTTGACCCCATCGCGGTTGAACTCATCGGTGACCCAGGTGCGGATCGCCGCGGCATCAGCGTCGACCGAGTCGTCGTCGGCGGAGGCCACGACATCGCGGAGCAGCGCGTCCAGACGTGTCTCGTAGTCGCTGGCCCGGGGAAATCTGGCACCGTCGGTGTTCAGGTACACCGAGGTGACCGGGTCAGAGGTGGCTGGTCGCCCGACCAATGCCTTGATGCCGCTGGCGGTCAATTCCATCGCAAAGCCCTTCTGCAGATCTCAATCGATGTTGATCCGCGTCAACCTATCGTTCATCACGGCCTGCGCGCGGTTCGCTGCCTCGACTTGACCTTCGGCGATGGCTTTGACCGCCGATGCGAACTCTCGGGCCGACGCCAGAAGATGCGCGGTCACGTCGGGACGGGTGGTCCCCACGGCCTGCAGCACAACGCAGACGGGACACAACCGACATTCCGGGCTGCCACCGAAGCCATGTGCGTGATCCGGTGCAGGCTGTTCATCCGTCGGGTCGTCCACAGGTCTGTGCAGTCTAGGGGTCCACGACCGGGATCGTTCAGGCGACCTGGCTCGCGCCCTGTGGCAGCAGGTGTTTCAGCAGATCCTCGTCGGGGTCAGAAATGCGTCGGAGGTAGTCCGGTAGTTCAAGA
>JBBSNE010000467.1:0-2251 GCA_038232815.1 Euzebyales bacterium
GACGAATCGCCCTGATCAGGCAAACGTGACCGTGGCCGTTCCCTGGTGGTCACACGTGATCGACAACGTCTTGCCCCCAAGCGCGGTCACCACCGACAGATCGGCAACCGCCGGCTTGATCGGATCAACCGACACGTGGTTGCCGGGCACATCTGCGTCCAAGCCCAAAATGGTCCGCAGGAAAGACAAGGGGGCCGTCGCGCTCCAGGCCTGGGGGCTGCAACTGGACGGATAGGCGATGACATCACCGGTTGTGTCCAGACCCCCAAAGATCTCGGGAAGCCGCCCCCCGTCCAGGCTCGCGACATCCATCAACCGGTCAATGACCGCCCAGGCCTGTTGGTGCAGCCCATAGCGGCGAAGGCCGCTGGCGATGATGGCGTTGTCATGGGGCCACACCGAACCCAGGTGATACCCCATCGGGTTGTAGGCGACTTCTCTGGCCGACAATGTCCGAACCCCCCAGGCACACAGCATGTCTGCTGCGGTCAGCCGTTGGCCCACCGCCGCGGCCATCTCGGCGTCCACCGCTTCGGCCCACAGACAATGCCCCCCATGTTGGAGGATGCGACCCGCAACGGTCGTTTCTGGCCATCCAGGGCCATGGCGATGATGCGGTCCTCGGGCAACCAGAAATCCCGTCGGAACGCCACCTGCGATTCATCGGCCAGCTTTCGCAGCGCGGTGGCCTGGGTGTGATCACCAAACGCCTCCTCCAGGTCGGCAAGGTCACGCCTGGCACGGATCG
Organism: Euzebyales bacterium; assembly: GCA_038232815.1. Taxonomy (GTDB): domain Bacteria; phylum Actinomycetota; class Nitriliruptoria; order Euzebyales; family Euzebyaceae; genus Euzebya. Next base: position 749 of record JBBSNE010000467.1, read on the forward strand.
CATACGCCTGCACCTCACACAGTGCGATGGGCCCGACCGCCTGACTGCCGTCGGCATGGACCATCGCGTCGCCGGAGTCCTTCCATCCCTGGTTTTCAAGCCCGCCGGTGTGCGACCCGTACTCGATCCAGCCGTCGCCATCTGCGTCACCGTCACCTGCGCACCACTCCATGGCCGCGCGCGCTGCCGGCAACAACCCTGCGATCCGTTCGGCGTCAGCACCGAAGCGAAAGGCCTCGGCCAACAAGATGACAAACAGCGGTGGAGCGTCGACGGTGCCGTAGTACGGCTCGCCGGAGTCGGTGGTGAACACCTCCAAACCACCGCTGCGCAGCTCGTGCAGGATCCGACCGGGCTGTTCCAGACGGTGCGGCACATCATGTCGCCCTTGGTAGAACGCCAACACCTCCAGCAAGGTCACCGCCCCGTCGACGTCGGCGATCAGGCGGTTGTAGGCCGTCAGCAGACTGTCTCGTCCGAAGAGGGCCAAAAACCACGGCGCCCCGGCAGCGGGCACCGGTCGTGCCGTCGCATCGTCGATGATCGTCAAGGCGTTGACGTCGCCGACCGCCGAGGTCACTGCCGCCGCCCAGCGCCGGTCGGGACTGTGCACCTGCAACTGCGGGGCCTGGGCTGGGGGCACCACCGCGGGTCGGTCGTTCCAGGTGGGTATGACCTGCAACAGGGCGGTGGAGGGGCTGCCGGGTGCCACGGACATGGTGGCCGTGATGCCGCCCTCGACCGGGGTCATGGTGCGGTCTGGGCTGTGAATCGTGACGGCCATCCGGCCCGACTGGACGCTGAGGCTGTCTTTTGTCATGTCGTAGGGATGACCCGGCGCCGCACCGACGCCCTTGTGCAGGGTGGCGAAGTCGGTTTCGACAGTGGCGGTGACCTGACACTCAAGCGGCGTGCTGAAGGCACACAGTTCGTAGGCGTCGGTCATGGTCGGGCCCACCGTCCGGGTGCGGATCAACAGCGCGGTAGGTACCCCGAACGCGTCGGTCTGGACCCCCCAGACCTGCCTGGCGGTATCGGCGTCCTGGCGGGTGGAGGACAATAGGGGCGGTTCACGCCCGTCCACGGTCACGGTCATCTTTGACAGGACCCGGACGTCACGGTGGTACAGCCCCAGGTGTGACCCGGGTTCGATGCGACCATCGCGGTCGGTCACCGCCACCGTCGACCCGTTGACCAAGTTGACGGTGGCGGCCAGAAGGTCGTCCAACGGCTAACCCTTGACGCCGGTGGCGGCGACACCCTGGACGAAGTAGCGCTGGAAGCTGAAAAACACGATGGCGACGGGAATGGTCGACAACATCGACCCGGCCAGTTCGAACGGGTAGTCGCGGGCTTCCCCCACCGACCCGGTGGCCAGGGCCAAGAACACGGGGACTGTGTTCAGGTCCGAACGACTAGGGGCGGCGATCAGGGGATGCAAGAACTCATTCCAGGCACCTTGGAACGACAGGATCGTCAGCGCGATCAGGGCGGGGGTGGCCA
>JBBSNE010000468.1:0-2243 GCA_038232815.1 Euzebyales bacterium
CAACGCCCCGGCAGGACCGCCACCACTCGCCATTCCGAACCGATCGGGGCCAAGATCGCCTCGATCGGTGTGGTGGCATCCACCCGGGCGGTGCGGGCCCAATTGAACACCTCAGGACCGAACTCGGCCACCAGGGCGGCGCTGTCGGCCGAGTCAGCCAGGGATCCGATCGGACCGATGTCCACCGGCGCGTCCTGATCCTCCTCACACAACAATCTGGCTTGGGCCGGGTTACCGACCAGCCCGCTCTCCATCTCGGCAGTCTCCGCACACGCCACACGGGCATCGACCCAGGCGCGCACCGCCTCTGCCGCTCCCTTGGAGTCGGGGAACAACTGCCGATTGGTGGTCTGTGCGACGTTGACCCGCCACACGCCGTCATCGGTCTGTTCCAACGCCCACTCAGACCGACCCCGGGCAGCCACCAACCCCAACACCGGATCAAGCTTCGGTTCGAACCCGGTCAGGGTCGACAGCCTCGCGGTACCGGCCTCTTCGTCAACCTCGACATCGTCGATGCGATACCCCGTGACGGTCGGGAAGTTCGAGTGCGACGACACCCAAAAGGCGGGACTTGCATATGCCACCTCGCGCAGTTCGGGCGTCAAGAACTCATAGGACGCCTCCCAGTCACCAGCCGCCTCATGCGCCAGATAGCTGCGCAGGGCGGTTTCAGGGTCGGTCGCGTCCTCCGCGGGCACGGGGGGGTCGGGGTCCGGCAGGGACGCCGTGGCGTCGCTGTCATTGTCGCGAGTCTCACTCGCCGTCAGCGGGCCTGTGGGTTGCGTGATCGTTTCTTGTTGGGTGCCGGCATCGCCGTCAGACCCCCGGAACAGCAGCGCGGCGGCCCCCACGCCGACGACCAGACCGATCAGCACGGCCACCCCCACCAAAAGACGTGAATTGGCAGTCATTGCAACCCAAACTCCTTTTTGTACGTGCTGCGACAAACCGGGCACTTCAATCGTCTATGGTTCGGCACAGTTGGCAATCCGGACCGTTTGTTGTTCCGAACCAACGAATGAGGCCGAGTAGGCAATGCCTTCGGGGATTGTGATCCCCCATGGTCGTTGCTGCACTGGGCTTAGCAATATCCGATCGGAAACCAACCCATACCAGGCCCACGGGCCTGGGGCCACGGAGGCCATAACTGATGAGCAGACACACTGTCGTACGGGCGCCCATCGCGCTGGTTGCGATTGTCGTGACACTGCTTGCCATGACCGTTCCCGCGTTCGCGCAGGAACCAGTCACGCGACTCGACGGCGGCGGCACCCCTGCCGGCGACGCTGTCGCGTGGAGTCAGGCAAGCTTTGCCGACGGCAGCGCACCCGATGTGATCATCACCCGAGATGACGACTTCGCTGACGCACTCGCCTCAGGAGCCGTGCAGGGACTTCTCACAGTCCCACTGCTTCTGACCAACACAAACGCCTTGTCGCCGGAGGCGGCGGCTGAGATCACCCGTCTCGGGGCCACGAACGCCATTGTTCTGGGTCTTGAGGCAGCTGTGGCTCCTGCTGTTGTCACCGAACTCGAAGGAATGGGGCTGACCACGGAACGCATTGGTGGTCCGACTCGTCTTGAGACCGCGGTCAACATCGTGAACCGCTTCTTCCCCAACGCCACTGCCATCACCTTGGCCCGTGCGTTTGGTACCGACACCGACCCGACACAGGCCTTCGCCGATTCACTGGCGCTGGGTCCGTATGACGCGGTGACCAATATCCCCACGCTCCTGACCGAGACGGACACCCTGAGTGGACCGACCGCTGCGGCTTTGGCCGCGCTGCCGGTGCAATGGGTCACCGTCGTCGGTGGTGGCGACGCAATCAGCCAAGGCGTCGAAGCTGCTGCCGCAGCCGCAATCGATGACGGCGTCGACGCAACCGACGAAACCGTCGAACGCATCGCCGGCGGTAACCGCTTCGCCACCGCAGTGGCGCTCAGCAACGATCTGGGCTACACGACCGCAGCTGACGCCAGCCGTGTCATTCTGTCGGAAGGCCAAACCGAGGACGCATGGACCTCCGGCTTCCCCGCCGGTGTGCAAGCGGGCAACGATGCCGCAACGGTTCTTGCAAATGGCGATGCCCTGCCTCCCGAGACGCTTGACTTCATCACCGGCGCCAGCGTGCCGCTGATCTGTGGTCCCGGCGTGTCCGAAGCGGCTTGTGACGCCGCCGCCGAAGCGATCAACGGCTAGATGATGACAACAACAATGAACACCGACCGTTCGACAC
>JBBSNE010000469.1:0-2241 GCA_038232815.1 Euzebyales bacterium
GACCGCGTCGACCATCTGGTCGAAGTCGCTGCCGGTTGTCGGCTGGACGATGCGTTCGTTGACGATCTCGTGCACCAGTGCCTTGACGCGGGTGGCGGCCATGTCCCGCTCGCGGTGCTCCAGACGCAGGTTGGACTCAAGCCAATCCCAATGGTCGGCCAACAGGTCGCACAGCTCTGCCACGCCGTCGCCCTGTTCTGCGGTGGTGGGGTGGACGGGGACATCCCAGGCGTCATCGTCATGGGCCAGCCCCATGCGCAGCATGTCCCGCAGTTGGGCCCGAAGTTTGTCCGAGCCGGGCAGGTCAGCCTTGTTGACGACGTGGATGTCGGCGATCTCAAGCACCCCGGCTTTGATCGCCTGTACGTCATCGCCCAGGCCCGGGACGCTGACCACCACGGTGGTGTGTGAGGCCTTGACGACCTCCACCTCGTCCTGGCCGACGCCGACCGTTTCGATCAGCACGACGTCCTTGCCTGCGGCGTCCAGGATGTTGACCGCGTCGTGAGTGGCGCGGGCAAGCCCCCCGTGGGAACCACGGGTGGCCATAGAGCGGATGAACAGGCCCGGGTCACCCGCCAGTGCGGTCATGCGAACCCGGTCACCAAGGATCGATCCGCCGCTGAACGGGCTGGAGGGGTCGACGGCAATGATGCCGACGGTCTTGTCGCGTTGACGCAGCACCTCTGCGATCCGGCGGACCAGCGTGCTCTTGCCGCTTCCCGGGGGGCCGGTGATGCCCACGATGTGCGAGCCACCGGTCTTCGGATACAGCCGGGCCATGTCCGCGGCGATGCCGGGCGCCCGCCGTTCGGCGCGAGAGATCATCCGGGCGATGGCCGGGGTCTCACCGGCAATGACCCGGTCGGCCAGATCGTCCTCACTCATTGGCTAATACTCTCGGCGGTCGAACGCACCTGGCGCAACAGATCACGGTCATCGATGACCCGCCGCGCCTTGAACTCGGTGCGCTCCAGCGTCTCGGGCGGCACGGCGACCACCGTTGCCCCCACCCCCAGCACGGTCCGCAGCCGCCCGGCGACGTCCTGTTCCCACGCCTGGACCGCCCGGTCCTGCAGTTCCTCGTCGTGCTCCACCTGCACGGTCAGCTCGTCCATGGTCTCGCGGCGGCTGATGAGGATCCGGTGCTCGCCGCCGTAATTCTGCACCGTGTTCAGGACGTCGTCGATGGCGCTCGGGTAGACGTTCTCCCCCCGGATTGTGAACATGTCATCGATCCGTCCGAACACGCCCTGCGGTAATCGCGGATAGGTGCGACCACACCCACTGGGTCCTTGCTCCCAGCGGCTCAAATCGTTGGAAAGCAGCCGAATCATCGGCTGGCTGGTCCGTTCCAACGTGGTGTACAACGGCGTTCCGGTCTGGCCATAGTCGACCCGGCGGTAGGATTTGGGGTCCGCCACCTCGGTATAGACGATGTCCTGCCAACACAACATCCCCGCGCTACCGGTTGTCTCGCCCAACGCCATCCAGGGGCTGACCTCGGCCATCGAGCCCGAGTCGAACACCTTGGCGTCGTACAGATCCTCGATGCGGGCTTTGACGGAGGGAACCGATGCGCCCGGTTCGCCGGAAAAGAACAAGATGTTCAGACCGAACTCTTTCGGATCGATGCCGTCGCTGTCGGCGACCTCGGCCAGGTGCAGGGCGTAGGAGGGGGTGCCGTAGAACACCGTCGGGCGCATTTGCCGCATCCAATTCGCCGCCCGCAACGTCTGTCCGGCGACGCCGGCACCGAAGGGAAAGGCCCGGGCGCCCAGACGCTCGGTGCCGATCAACGCGCCCCACGAACCCAGGTACAGGCTGAAGAAGGAGCCCAGAAAGACGGTGTCGTCGGGGCGTATGCCCATCCCCCACATCACCCGGGCGTGGGCGTTGGCGATGGCCCGCCAGTCAGGTTCGTTGATACCGAATGCGGTGGGCCGACCGGTCGTTCCCGATGTGCCGTGGACGTGTTTGACATCGGATTCCGGGACGCACAGATAGCTGCCGAAGGGTTGGTTGGCGGCCTGCTCGGCCCGGATTTCGTCCTTGGTGACGACCGGGAAGCGTTCGAAATCCTCCAAGGATTTGATGTGGGAGGGGTGTAGGCCCGCGTCGGCGTATTTGTGGCGGTAGAACTCGGAGTTGTCGAACGCATAACCAACCAGTTCGCGAATCCGATCGATCAGCAGGGCTTCGCGGTCGCCTTCTGGCATCGTCTCGCGGTGGGGGAACCAA
>JBBSNE010000470.1:0-2233 GCA_038232815.1 Euzebyales bacterium
GTCAAACGCCCCCGGTCCCCAGCAGCCACGGTTTCTGGCCGGCACGCTGTTGGAGGAGTCGTATCCCTTCATCCCGTTGACGGGGGAGAGCACGTTGGCCGTGGCGGTGTCCTCCTACGCCGGACGGCTGTACTTCGGCCTCCTGGGCGACCGTGACGCCTTGTTCGACATCGAACGGCTGGGTGAGTTCATCACCGAATCGGTGGACGAACTCAAGAAGATCGCGGAGGCGTCGTGAGCGTGTATGACGCGCTCGCCAAGGCCCGCGGGCGGGGCGACCGGGTTGTTCTGATCACCGTCTTGGACGTGAGCGAACACGCCTCCAGCCACACCGGCGCGAAGATGGTCGTCGGTGACGACGGATCGTTGGCAGGGTCGCTGGGCTGCTCGGAGTTCGACTTCGCGGGGGTGGAGGTGGCCGCGGAGGCACTGGCCAGCGGTCAGCCGATCCGCCGTCGGGTCGAGTTCGGCGGGCACGGGGCGGAGCGTTCCATCGAGGTCTTCGCCGAGGTCCACGAGCCACAACCGGCAGTGTTGATCTTCGGCGCCAACCCGGTTGGCCGTGCGGTGGCACAGCAGGCCGTCCTGGTCGGCAGGCGGGTGACGTTGATCGCCCCCGGTGGGTCGACCGATGTGCCGCCCAGCGTGGAGGTGAAGGCCGATGACCCTGGCCGGTACCTGCTGGCCGCCCCGCCGGGCCCAGGTGACTCGGTGCTGTTGAGCGACCACGATGCGCCGTATGTCGACGAGGTCTTGCGGGTCGCGCTGGCAAGCGACGCGCAATTCGTCGGCATGCTCGGGTCCCGGCGCCATGCCCCGGACGCCGTCCGACGTCTGCGGCAGTCCGGAACTCCAGAGGCGCACCTCGCACGACTGCGTGCCCCGGTCGGCCTGGACATCGGTGGACGGTCGCCAGCCGAGATCGCCCTGTCCATCGTTGCCGAGATGGTCGCGGTGGACCACGACCGCGATGGCGGCCGTATGGGGTTGGATTGGGCTGAGCAGGCATGACCGGTTCGTCGACGGTCAGGGATCCCCTGATCCCTGACTCGCGAGTGGACGCGCTTCAGATCGCCACGCCGCCGGGGTGGGAACAGGTGGCGTTGGCGGATCTGCACACCACCATGAGCGATCATGCGCACGCGGAGAAGAAGGCGGCGCTGTCGGGCCTGTCGTTGTTGAATGCCCATCCCAGCCGTGACGACCTGGTCACCAAGATGGCGAAGCTTGCCCGCGAGGAGATCCGCCACCTGGATCAGGTTCTGGGTCACATGCGCGCGCGTGGCTGGTCGTTGCTGCCCGACCGTTCCGATCGGTTCGCCAAGGCGCTGTTGGCGGTGCGCCGGGGTGGGGGAGGGGTGGCGGCGTTGTGTGATCGGTTGCTGATCGCGGCGTTGATCGAAGCCCGGTCCTGGGAGCGGCTGAACCTGCTGGGTGCGGCGTTGGGCGACGCCGGGGAAGCGGAGCTGGCGGGGTTCTACGGTGAACTGGCCCGCAGCGAGGCCGGTCACTACCGCGTCTTCGTCGACTTGGCGAAGACGGAATGTCCGGGGGAAGACGTCGACGCCCGTCTGGCCGAGTTGGCGACCGTCGAGGCGGCGGTCATCGCCGACCTCCCTCACGAACCAAGGATTCACTGATGGGTTCCTCCGTTGACGACTGGCCGGCCGGCGACCCCGCTAAGGCCTGCCTGATCTTGGATTTCGACGGTGTGCTGGCCCCGATCGTGCCCGATCCAGACGATTCGCAGATGCCGGACACCACCCGGTCGGTGCTGGATCGGCTGGTTGCCCACCTGGGTCGTGTCGCCATCGTGTCCGGACGGTCAGCACATTTTCTTTCCGAACGCGTCGGGGTCGAGGGCGCCGAGATGATGGGCCTGTACGGCCTGGAGCGTGTCGTCGACGGTCAGGTTGTTCCCGACCAGCGGGTGCAGCCGTACGTGACGGCGTTGGAGGAGGCGCGGGCGTCCCTGGCCGGCATCGTTGCCGACTGGCCCGGGGCCGAACTTGAGGACAAGGGCTTGGCCCTGGCAGTGCACTGGCGGCGAGCAGAGGATCGCGACGCTGCAGGCCGTGCCATCAGTGACGCCGTGCGGGATATGGCCGGCGACCTGGCGGTGGAGGACGGCAAGATGGTCATCGAATTGCGTCCCCCGGTCCAAGCCGACAAGGGCACCGCGGTGGCGACGCTGGCAGACGGCTTCTCAGAGGTCATGTACGCCGGTGACGAC
>JBBSNE010000471.1:0-2233 GCA_038232815.1 Euzebyales bacterium
GCCTGGTGGGGCCTGCGCGACTCACCGGCCCAGCTTGAGCAACAACTTGACGGACGGCCTGAACTGGCGGGGCAGCCGCCGATCGATCCGGGCGCATCATGGACCCGGGCCGAAGCGCTTCGCACCCCGATGTTTTGGGTGCTGACGGCAGCGGTCAGCGCGATCGGCATGATCGGGACGGGACTGGCCTTCCACCAGATCTCACTGCTGGGCGAGCAGGGCCTGTCGGTCGCCCAGGCGGCCGGCAACTTCATCCCCCAGACGGCGGCAGCCATCGCTGCGACGCTGGGCATGGGCGTGCTGATCGACCGGATCCTGCCGCGGCTGCTGATCAGCGGCGCGATGGCGACCCTGGCGGGCCCTTGGCCTTGGCGTTGGGCAACGATGTGACCGGGCCGTACGGACCGGCCCTGAACCTGCTGCTGCCCATCCCGGTGCTGATTGCCGTCGCCGCGCTGGTGGTACGGCCCCCGGAGGCCACGCAGTTGGCGCCTGGCGAACGACGGGAAGCTGCAGAGGTTCCTGGACAGCGTCGACCCAGAGATCGTAGAGACCCATGCTGTGGCGACGGTCAACCAAGCAGTGCACGACATGCCCGTCAACGAACCTGGCAGCCCACGCTCTCACGGTAGACTGGGGGCATGGAAAAGCTCGAGGTCGACTGGGCCCGCGTCGAGCGCCAATGGAACGAGGGCCTGCCGCCCCGAACACCAGATGATGTCTCTCGGGCGCTGGACGGCACCCCATTGGACTCTGAGGCCGCCATCATCCGTCACATGGCGGACCTCGAAGAGCGTGAAATCATCACCCACACCGGTAGCATGTTCCGTGACTTGCTTGTCGTCCTTGATCGCGATGGGGAAGAGGCCATGATTGCCGAGATGCATCGCATCTACGGCGCACCGACGCCGTGAACCCTTGCAAGTTCGATGCCAATGTCCGGCGTATTGTCGAGACGCTGAACCGCCACGGTGTCGACTACATCATGATCGGCGGCGTAGCTGGCCAACTCCATGGATCCACGCGCCCGACAAAGGACGTGGACGTGGTCGCCGACAACAGCGCGTCCAACCTTGAACGGCTTGGTGCTGCCCTGCAGGACTTGAACGCCCGGATCCTTGGTGCACCTGAACTGCCCGAAGCCGTAACTCGTGCCCAGTTGCACCCAGGAGCATTGGCCCAACGACAGTTCGGTAACTGGACCACGGATGCCGGCGATCTCGACACCGCGTTGTTTGTGGGCACCCCCGACAACCCCATCACCTACGAAACATTGCAGGCCCACGCAATCCAAGCCGAGCACCAGGGCGTCCCATTCATCGTTGCCAGCCTCAACGACATCATCCGAGCCAAAGAGATCGCCGGACGCGACAAAGACCTGGCGGCTCTGCCCGAATTACGACAGCTCCATGATGCCCAGCAGGCACAACGCACGGCTCAGCAGGGCCAAGCGGCGATTGGGACCACCAACGCGTCCCCCCCGTCGCACAATTACAGCCAGCAAGTGGACACCGGTCCGACGGATTTCTGCGAGTAGCGCGTCCATGTCAGGCCGCGCGGCGAGGTCGGTCAGCTGTTGGTGAAGATACTGCTGCAGTGAGCGGCCGCTTGGCCGCACGACTTGCCAACTCATCCCGCGGGGTGATCGGGAAGATCACGGATGGTGACACTAACTAACCATGCATGCATAATAGTTCGGTTGCTGCCGTTGGGGTCTGGGGTGGGCAGTTGCGCGATCCGTCGTGCAGCCCAGCATCGGATGGTTAGCGTGGACGCAGTCCATTTTCGGGTCGGTATCCGCAGGCCCGCCGTCATCGTGTCGTCGGAGTTCTTGCGTGCCTGTCCTGTTGTCCCGTCCTGGTCGTCCCTCGGTGCCGGCTTCCGCCCCCGGTGGGTTCTATGGCTGGCGAATGGTGTGGTTGGCGGCCATCTGTTTGGCGATGACCGCACCCGGCCAGACCGTCGGGGTCAGCGTGTTCGTCGACCCGATGATCGAGGGGTTGTCGCTGTCCCGCTCACAGGTCTCGCTGGCCTACCTGATCGGCACGTTGACAGGGGCGATGACCCTGCCGGCCGTGGGCTTGCGGATCGACCGGCTGGGGGTGCGCCGGGTCACCCTGGTGATCGTCGGCGGGTTCGGCGCGGTGCTGATCGCCATGGCCGGGGTGGCGGGCTTTGTCACGCTGATGTTCGGCTTCGTCGGTATCCGGATGCTGGGACAGGGGGCATTGAC
>JBBSNE010000472.1:0-2216 GCA_038232815.1 Euzebyales bacterium
CACACCAACGGCATGTCAGCCGGTTCACCAAGGATCGTGCTGGCGGTGGAGACGTCACGTACGTCTTGCAGCACCCGTGGCTGGAACTCGACCTGAGCGAACGCCGACCGGGAGCGCGACAGGGACCGCTCGGACTCCGCCGCCCCATCGACGTAGTCAAACACCGACCGGGGGGCCCGTTTCAACGCCAGCTTGCGCAGATCCCCGATGGTGGCGGCAGCAGCCACCCGGTCCTGTTGTCGTATGGCGGGCGCCTGAAACCCGATCAGCGGGCGCAGTTCGGACCAGGACGGTGTTTTGCGGGTCATACGGCTCATGTCCTTGTTCTACCCGACGCGTGAACGGGAACATAGCCAGACCTGTCTGCGTTGTGCACGACTATGCCAATACGCCTTTCGCTGTGCGCCTTCGCGCTTGGCAGCCTCGTGATTGCGGGGTGTGCCTCAGACGTCAGCGACACCGGGGCGGCGGACCAAGTGGATCCGGGCGCCCGCGCCACCACTGCCGTGACAGCCGACAGTCAGTCCCGCGGCGACACGCCCGGCCCCGACGCCCAGGGCAGTCCTGGCGACACAGGGACCGTCGAGTCGTCGACCGTCAGCGCTTCAACCAGCGACGGGGCCGATGGGTCTAGCCGTACACCGTCCGCACAGGACAGCCGGGCCCCACAGGACACACCAGAACAAGCGTCATCGGCCGCAGAACGTCTGGACGCGTTACAAGAACAGGTGTCCGCCTGGGCCGCTGCGACCGATCTGCAACAAGCCCAGGAAGCGGCGGAGGGCGCCCGCAATCTGGTCGTCGGCCCCGACGGGCCGTACTACGGCGACGCGACCGACGACGGGCAGCTCACCGGTGCCTCCGATACCGGGATGTTGCCCGGCCTGGGCGGCCAGGGCGGGATCGCATTAGCGCCGGGCGCCAACCAATGTGTCGTCGACGATGTCCTGGGCGGATCGTGGGAGGACCCCCAGCAACGGTGGGACATCCTGGAGACCGCCATCGCCGAGTGGTCCACGACCTCCAACCCCTTCCCGACCTTGCCCTCTCACCCACAGCGGGTCGTGGGGTGGGCGACGTTGACCCTGCAGACCGACGACCTGCAACAGGCCATCGAATTCGCTGGCCACGCCCAACTGCACGTCGACGTCAGCCGCCGGGCCTATGCCTGCGGTTGATGGGTCTGTTGCCCGCCTAGAAATCGCCCGCCGCTGCTCGCATCCGCCCCAGCACCGCCACCAACGCCTGCCCATCCCCGTCCTGAAGGCCTGGGTCGGCAAACACCGTCGCGTTCAACTGCGCCGTTGCTGACTTGGCCACCGCCCCGCCCTCCTCGGTCAGGCGGGCGAGCTTGGCGCGACGGTCCGTCGGATGTGCTTCGCGGACGACGAAGCCCTGAGCCTCCAAACGGTCGACCGCGGACGTGACCGACGTCGGGTGCACCTGCAGACGTCGGCCAATGGCCGCCAGGGGCATCTGCCCGGTCCGGCTGAACATCAACAACATCAAGATCTCATACCGGGCGAAGGTCAGATCGAAGGGCCGTAGCTCGGTATCAACGCGCTGCTGAACGATGGCCTGGGCCCGCATCAACGAGGTGACGGCGGCCATGCCGTCAGCTACATCCCCCCAGCCATGTGCGGTCCACTGCCGGTGCGCCTCGGCGATGGGATCAAATGGAAGTGCCTCAGACATTGCTCGCCAAAGGGGGCGTCTGCCCCCTTTCGAACCCCCGAACTCGGGCCGCTGCGGGCCTGTGGTGTCCTCGCGGCCCTCAGACATTGCGCCGGTACTGCCCGCCCACCTCGAAGAAGGTCTGGGTGATCTGGCCCAATGAGCAGTGGCGGACCGCATGCATCAGGGCCTCAAAGGTGTTGCCGCCCTCAGTCGCCACACGCCGCAAGTCCGCCAGCGCCTCCTCGGACTGGTCGGCATGCTCAGCCTGGAAGGCCTGGACCCGGTCCAGTTGTGACTGTTTCTCCTCCTCCGTTGCGCGGGCCAACTCGACCGTCGCTGGATCGTCGTCGGATTTTTCGGGCAGGAAGGTGTTGACCCCGATGATGGGCAACGAACCGTCGTGCTTGCGGTGCTCATACACGATCGATTCGTCCTTGATGTTTCCTCGCTGATATCCGGTATCCATGGCTCGCTGGACCCCGACACGGTCACTGTTCCGTTCGATCTCCGCCTGGAGCGCCTCCTCCACCAGATCGGTC
>JBBSNE010000473.1:0-2209 GCA_038232815.1 Euzebyales bacterium
GACATCTCGATGACCGACGACCGCGATGTGTGGTACCACGACGAGATCGAGGGACAGTCCACCGAGTGCGCCGTCGAGGAGATGGATGCCGAGGACGTGCTGTACATCCTCTACACCTCCGGCACCACCGGAAAACCCAAGGGGATCGTCCACACCACCGGCGGATACCTGACGCAGATCACCGCCACCCAGCGCCTGACCTTCGACCTCAAACCGGACGCCGACGTGTACTGGTGTGCCGCCGACATCGGCTGGGTCACCGGTCACAGCTACATCGTGTATGCCCCGCTGGCCAACCAGGCCACCAGCGTGATGTATGAGGGAACACCTGATTTTCCGGACAAGGACCGCTTCTGGGACATCGTCGCCAAGTACGGCGTCACCATCCTGTACACCGCGCCGACGGCCATCCGAGCCTTCATGAAGTGGGGGTCTGAGTATCCAGAGGGGCACGATCTGTCGTCGCTGCGGGTATTGGGGACGGTGGGTGAACCGATCAACCCCGAGGCGTGGATGTGGTACCACGAACACATCGGCAACGGCGCCGCCCCGATCGTGGACACCTGGTGGCAGACCGAGACCGGTGGCCACATGATCACCCCGTTGCCCGGCATCACCGCCCCCAAGCCGGGTTCGGCCATGCGCGCCTTCCCCGGCATCACCGCGGTGGTTGTCGATGATGCGGGTCAGCCGGTGCAGCCCGGTGAGGGCGGCTATCTGACCATCCAACGTCCCTGGCCCTCGATGCTGCGGACCATCTGGGGGGACGACCAGCGTTACATCGACACCTACTGGTCGCGGTTCGGTCCTGACATCTATTTCGCCGGGGACGGCGCGAAGTTGGACGACGACGGAGCCATCTGGTTGCTGGGCCGCGTCGATGACGTGATGAACGTCAGCGGTCACCGCATGTCGACCACCGAGGTCGAGTCGGCCCTGGTGGACCACCAGTCCGTGGCGGAGTCCGCGGTGGTCGGCCGCGCCGATGAGCTGACCGGCCAGGCCATCTCGGCGTTCGTGACCCTACGAGGGGACTTGGAGGGGTCAGAAGACCTTGAGAAGGAGTTGAAGGCCCACGTGGCCGACCAGATCGGCAAGATCGCACGGCCGGCCGAGATCTACTTCACGCCCGATCTGCCAAAGACCCGCTCGGGAAAGATCATGCGCCGACTTCTGAAGCAGATCGCGGAGGGAACGGAACTGGGAGATGCCACGACCTTGGCAAATCCTGACATCGTCAAGGCGCTACAAAAGGCCGCGGCCGGTCGAACCTAGGGCCCAGCGCCACTCGCCGGGGCCGGTCGCACTTAAGCGCGAATTGCGGGACATGTCCATCCCGAAATGGTGCATCCCGCTCACATGTGCGCGCGATTCACCATCGTCGCGGTCCTGTCAGGTTGCCAGTTCACGAGGTCGCCAATCGGCGGTGAACAGCCTGCGGCTCAGCACCAGGGCAATCACGCTGGCTGATGTGGCCACCGCCCCCAGCACCAGATACATGACGACCACCTGGACAAGCACCGCATCCAACGGATCGACCCCGGCCAAGATCAGCCCCACCATGGCCCCCGGCAAGAACACCAGCCCGACCGTCCGGGTCCGTTCGATCTGAGGTGACAAGGCATCCCGCAAGATTGTGCGCAACAAGGGCTCGACGGCCTGAGGGGGGCTCATCCCCAAGGCAAGCGCTGCTTCCATCTGCCCTTTTTGCTCGCTGAACCGATCGGTCAGCGTGCGGGCGGCGACCACCGTCGCGGTCATTGAGTTGCCGATGGCCATCCCCGCCAGCGGCACCAGGGTGCGCCCCTCCAAGGGGAACACTGCCAGCCCGAACAGGACTCCCAGGGCCACCGCCGCGGTGGCGGCGAACGACAACGCCGCGGCGCTCAGAACGCCTGGCGCCTGAGGTACGCGATTGCGAACGGTCCATGCCGCGTAGGCCGTCATGCCGAGGATCCACAGCCAGCTCAGCCACAGCGGTTGGTCGGGGTCGATCACGACGAACAGCGCCCCGCCGACGATCAACAACTGGACCAGCGCCAACCCGGCCGCTTGACCCAACGGGGCGATCAGGCCAAGCCGATACCTCCACGACACCAATGCGGCCGCTGCGACCAGCAACAACGACACCGCGACCCCGACTGGACCAACGTCGCCTTCCACGATGCGACACCGTAGCGCCGTGACTCCATTCACCACAGCCCGTGGA
>JBBSNE010000474.1:0-2182 GCA_038232815.1 Euzebyales bacterium
CAGGGTCCTTGGTCGTCTTGTACCGGCCCAGCCGCTCGACCAGACCGCGCTGGTAGGGCCTGACGATCTTGACGGCCCCCACCAAGAAGGCGATGGCGACCAGGGCCAAGGCAGCGATGATCAGTGCGGTGACGGTCATGATTGTCCTTCCGATGGCTGATGAGCCGGTTCGACCTTGACGCGGGTGCCCTGCATGGCGACGATTTTGACTTTGCTGCCGACGGGCAACTCCATCGGCACGTCTGAGATCGCGCCCCAGACCTCCCCGGTCACGCTGACCCGTCCACCGCGATCCAGATCATCTGGCGAGATCGCCACCGTGACGGTTCCCACCATGCCGACCAGTCGATCCGCACCCACTCCGGGTGGTAGGACGTTGTCGCGCAAAAACTTGGTGGCCCAGCGGTAGAAGATGGTGAACAGGACCCCGCCGCCGATTAGGAACACCAGCCACTGCACTTCGACACTGACGTCATAGAAGCCGAGCAGTGATGCTGCGAACGCCGACAGGGCAAATGGCAGCAAGATGAAGGACCCACCCAGGACAGTCAGTTCGATCAGCGCGAAACCCACCGCGATGACCAGCCAGATCCATGGCCAGACATTCAGGTCAAGGCCCAAGTCCAGCATATGACCAAAGTCTAGTCCACCGGCTCGACCACTGCGGCCGGCTCGCGGCTGATCATATTTGGATGGGGGCCGGATCCACCGGGTGTGGTCGTGGTTTGGGTGTGGGGCGGCAAGGCCACGTGAGGCCACGACTCTTGGATGGTGGATCGCGCTCAAATACGGTCGGGATGCACCATCTGGTTGTGGCGGCTGCGCCACCCGACACTCGGCCCACTCACTCAGGTGTCGGCCGATACATCGACCGACTTCCGTCCGTTTGACCAGCACGTTCACCGACACTCGGGTCCCAGAGGACTCTCGAAACACCGTTTCAGTGGGCCGAATGTCCGGTCTGCGCGCCGAATCTCCCCGCCAAATCAGCGCCCCGGGACCGCTACATCCACATAGACCAAGCGGTGGTCAGAGCTCGGGAAAGGGAACGTACCGACAAGGTCAAAGCGGGGGGCGTCGGTGGTGGGCCAAAACACCCCAGCGTCCAGAATGCGCAGCGACTTGCGCGGCAGGACGTAGTCGACCCGCAGGTTGCCGGGCGGCTCTGCGAAGTCGGCGGTGTCGTAGGCAGGGTTGCCGATGTGGTCGTCGTTGGTGGCGTCCTGCAAGATCGACTGTTCGACCGCCCCGTCGCTGTCGGGGGTGAGCTTGGTGTTGATCAGCGGATGGTCCAGCAGTTGTTGTGCCGCCCCGGCCACACTGTCGCCGTCGAACGGGTCGGCGTTTTGGTCCCCAGCGATGACGAACAACGCCCCCGGGTCCAGGCCGCCGGTGACGCCGGAGTCGTCATAGATGTAGTCATCACGGGAGGGCAGGACATAGTCGGCCCAAAATCGGATCTCGTCGTGGTTGCGGCGTCCGTTGCGGTCCTCTTCCCCGTCGAACACCGGCGGGGTCGGGTGGCTGACCAGGAAGTGCACGGTCTTGTTGCCGATGTCAACCGGCACGTCCCAGTGGCTCTTGGAGGACAACCGGAAGATGGCCAATTCCTCATCGGAGTAGTAGTCAGCCGGTTCGGGGGTCGTCAGATCGTCCGGCAACAGCGCCCCGGGCATGTCGGCCCACAAGAAGGTCTGAAACGTTCGGACGGAATCGGTGTCGATCGGGTAGCGCGACATCACTGCCATACCGAACTGCCCCTCGAAGAACCCGAAGCCATAGGCATCACCTGGGCCCCCGACCGATCCGGAATTGTCCAGGTCCTGACCCGACGGGATGCCTGTGTTGGACGGGGCCACATAGGCGTAGGGGTAGGTGATCGCAGCGGCCCCGTCCTGGCCGACCTCAAGATAATTCGCCCGGAAAAGTTCCGCCGCCAGACCTTGGGCGTCGTAATCGAACTCGTTGATCAGCAGCACGTCGGGGCGGGTGCGTTGAATGATCTCGGCCACCGCTTGTGCCTGTGGGTCGTCCGGCGTGGACAGGTCGTCGATCAACTCGCCCTCGTTGAACCGGTTGAGCGACGCGTTGAAGGTGGCAAACCGGACAGGGTCCTTGGCCTTACCACCCTTGTCGCGGGCGTCAACCGGCAAGGCAGGCAACGCCACCATGGCGGCGACCA
>JBBSNE010000475.1:0-2181 GCA_038232815.1 Euzebyales bacterium
CATTTCTGCTGGACGCCTATCAAGGTGATGACGGCCCCGGCACGACAGCGGACACGACTGCCGATCTGGCCCGTGCAGACGACAGCCAGGTTGCTGAGCTCAGGTGACCACACCGCCCACGTCGCCCGAGCCCACCGGGCTAGGACTCCAACCCGAATTGCGCAAGGCCCTCGAGGCGATCTTGTTCGTGGTCGAAGAACCGGTCGCGGTCGACACCCTGGCTGCGGTCCTGCACGTACCGGACGCCGAGGTCGAAGATCAACTGCTGTCGTTGGCCGCGGAGTACGCCGAGCAGGGCAGAGGGTTTGTGTTGCGCCGGCTGGGTGGCGGCTGGCGCATGTACACCGACCCGGGGGCTGCGGAGTACGTCGAGCAGTTCGTCTTGCACGGCAGGTCGTCGCGGCTGAGCCAGGCCGCCCTGGAGACGTTGTCGATCGTCGCCTACAAACAACCGGTGACACGGACCGACATCGCAGATATCCGGGGCGTTGACGCCGATGCCGGGGTGCGCAGCCTGGCCAGTCGCGGACTGATCGAAGAAGTGGGTCGTCAGGACACGCCGGGTCAACCATTGCTGTATGGCACCACCTCCACGTTTTTGGAGAAGTTGGGTCTGAACAGCGTGGAGGATCTTCCTGCGCTACCAGACCTAAGCCCCAAGGGACCCCTACCCCCCGAGCCCGAACCCGGCGGGTACAAGGCGGCGCGCCAAGAACTGAACGTGCTGGCACAGGACGACCACAGCCCAGGGCTTAGTGATGAGGAGATCGATGCGGCGTTGCGACGCCCCACCCCCAAGCCGGGAGCCCGCCTGACTGCACTGCTGGAGGATCCCTACGGCCCGCAGGACGACCCCGATACCGTGGTGCCCGATTTGGACGCACCTCGAAACGGCACCTCGGATGGCACGTGAACGATTACAGAAGGTCCTGGCTGCTGCTGGGCAAGGAAGCCGGCGGGTCAGCGAGAACCTGATCGCCGAGGGTCGCGTGACCGTGAACGGGACGCTTGCCACCTTGGGGGACCGGGCCGACGGGGCCAGCGACATCATCGCCGTGGATGGCGAACGAATTCATGTGAACACCGATCTGGTGTACCTGCTGTTGAACAAGCCGCAGGGCGTCGTCACCACCGCCAACGATCCCGAGGGTCGGCCGACGGTCCTTGATCTTGTACCGCCCCAGCCCCGGGTCTTTCCCATCGGGCGTCTGGATCAAGACACCACCGGGTTGTTGTTGTTGACCAACGACGGTGAGTTGGCGCATCGGGTCGCCCACCCCCGCTATGAGGTCCCCAAGACCTACATGGTCCAGGTCCTCGGTCCGGTGGCAAAGCGCACACTGCGGCAGTTCACCGACGGCATCCAGCTGGACGACGGGATGGCGCGTGCGACATCTGCCAAGATCAAGGTGGCCGATCAGAACCGGTCGCTGCTCGAGTTGGTGTTGACGGAGGGCCGCAAGCGCGAAGTCCGTCGGATGGTCGATGCAGCGGGATTGCAACTGGAGGCACTGGTCAGAACCAGGGTCGGTCCGATCCACCTGGGGGACATCAAACCCTCAAAGGTCCGTCCGCTGAACGGCAAAGAGATTCGGGAGTTGTACGCCGCAGTCGGCATGGACGGCCGACCAGACGACCAGACCACCCCTGCAGCAGCCGGCGACGATCGAGTTGACTGAGCTGACGACCCGTCCGGCGGACTGGTCAAAGGATCATCTTCGGGTGGCGATCATCGGTACGGGTCTGATCGGCGCATCCTTGGGGATCAGCCTGCGCCAGGTGGACGTGGTCGCTGAAGTGGTGGGGTATGACCACGATCCGACACAACTGGCAATCGCGGGTCAGGTGGGGGCCATCGATCATGCCGCTGCCGATCCCGCCGACGCGGTGGGTGAGGCCGACGTGGTCGTGTTGGCCGTCCCTCCCTCTGTCATCCCTCAGATGGCACGTGAGGTTGCCCCACATCTACGTCCCGGCACGATCCTGACCGACGTCGGCAGTGTGAAGAACGACATCGTCGATGCCATGGAGGCCGCCGTTCCCGCCGGGGTCCACGTCGTCGGGGGCCATCCGATGGCCGGGTCGCACGAACACGGGGCCGAGCATGCCGTGAAGGACTTGTTCGTCGGCGCCACCTACTTGTTGACCCCGACCCCTCGGACAGACGCCAATGCCATGCAG
>JBBSNE010000476.1:0-2063 GCA_038232815.1 Euzebyales bacterium
GAATGCTGAAGCGTATGACACGCTGTTCGGAGCGATCACCGAAATGCTCAACAACGAGACCATGACCGAGCTCAATGGAAGGGTTGACATCGACGCCGAAGATCCCGCCGACGTCGCGCAAGAGTTCTTGGTGGACAACGGCATCATCCCCGGCTGACCGGGATGATGGCCCCGCCGCCCTCACGACAGACCGGTGATGGTCCCATCATCGTCGACGTCGATGTGGAGGGCGGCGGGGTCGCTGCCCAGACCCGGCATGGTCCGCATGTCCCCGCAGATCGGATAGATGAAACCGGCACCGACTGAGGCCCGAACTTCCCGTACCGGCAGGCGCCAGCCGCGTGGCGCACCCAGCAGCGTGGGGTCTGAGGACAACGATAAGTGGGACTTGGCCATGCAGATCGGCAGGTGTCCGAAGCCGTTGGCCTCATAGCTGTCAAGGGACTTGGCGGCCTTGGGGTCATAGTCGACCCCGTCCGCCCCGTAGACCTTCGTGGCGATCGACTCGATCTTGGCCTTGAGCGACAACTCGTCGGGGTACAGCATCGTGAACGTGGACGGCTCCTCCGCGGCTTCTGCCACGGCCTCGGCCAGGTCGGTGGCGCCGCGGCCCCCGTCGGCGAAATGCGTGCAGACCGCCACGCGTGCGCCCATCGCTTCAGCGATCTCAGCAATCGCGTCCCACTCCTCAGGGTGATCGGTGGGAAAGGCGTTGATCGCCACCACCGGCGACACTCCGTGCAAGCGGATGTTGTCGATCTGCTTTCTCAGGTTGGCCCCTCCCGCGTGGACCTCATCGGGGTTGCAGGCCAACAACGCCTCGGGCAGTGGCCGTCCGGCGACGACGGTGTGGTTGCCTGAGTGGGCCTTCAGTGCCCGGACCGTGGCGACCAGTACGGCGGCGTCGGGAACCAAGCCGGACGCACGGCACTTGATGTTGAAGAACCGTTCGGCGCCCATGTCGGCCCCAAAACCCGCCTCGGTGATCAGAAAGTCGCCTGAGCGGATGCCGATCTGGTCAGCGAAGACCGAGGAGTTGCCCGTCGCGATGTTGCCGAAGGGCCCCGCGTGCACCAGTACCGGCGTGCCCTCCAAGGTCTGCAACAGGTTCGGCTTGACGGCATCACGAAGGATCGCGGCCATCGCACCGACACCACCGATGTCGCTGGTGGTGACGGGGTCGCCAGCGGGAGTGTAGCCAAGCACGATGCGGCCCAGTCGCTCCTTGAGGTCGCCCAGGGAACTGGCCAGGGACAGGATGGCCATGACCTCGCTGGCCGCGGTGATGTCAAACCCGGTCTGACGGGTGACGCCGTCGGTCCGGGGCCCCAACCCGATCACGATGTTTCGCAGCGCACGGTCGTTGACATCAAGCACCCGACGCCAGGTGATGTTGTCGAGGTCCAGACCGCTGCTGTTTCCCCTGAACAGGTGGTTGTCCAGCAATGCCGCCATCATGTTGTGGGCGGCAGTCACGGCGTGGAAATCACCAGTGAGGTGCAGGTTCATCAGTTCCATCGGGACGACCTGGCTGTACCCGCCGCCGGCGGCACCGCCCTTGATCCCAAACGTCGGTCCCATCGACGGTTGGCGAATCGCAATCGTCGCCGACCGGCCGATGTGACCAAAGGCCTGACCCAGTCCGACGGTTGTGGTGGTCTTGCCCTCACCGAGCGGCGTGGGCGTGATGGCCGTGACGACCACGTACTTGGCCCGTGGCCGGTCCGCCAGGTCCGCAACGGCCTCGAGCTTGATTTTGGCCAGGGTGTCGCCGTAGGGCTCCAAGAAATGCGGCTGGATCCCCATCTCTGAAGCGATGTCGACGGGCGACTTGAGCGTCGCCGCCTGCGCGATCTCAAGATCGGATGGAAACGGCCGGATGGGACGGGGTTGGGCTGGCATGAAAACGGTCACCTCTGTAGAAAGATTTGAGTGTCAATGCGGTCGGCTGGCAGTCAGCAGCCGTCCGTCGCGGCTATGGGCGAAGGCACCCGCGCCGAGCTCGGTGGCCCAGCGTCCGGTCAACTCCAGCCCGCCGAACGGGAAGTAGTGGAAAGCGGTGA
>JBBSNE010000477.1:0-2032 GCA_038232815.1 Euzebyales bacterium
ATCACCAAACAGTTGCAGGAGATGTTCTTCAGCGTGGTCCGCGGCCGCGAACCGAAGTATGACCACATGCTTGACTATGTCATCCAGTAACACGGTGTCATCCAGCAACACGGTGTCGGCGGACAAGGTCATCGTCGTGGGCGCCGGATTCGGTGGCCTGACGGTTGCCCGTGAACTGGGCGGTACCGACCTTAAGGTCGAGATTGTGGATCGTCGCAACCATCATCTGTTCCAGCCCTTGCTGTACCAGGTTGCCACCGCCGGTCTTGAGCCCTCAGACGTGGCCTATGCGGTCCGGGGCATCGTCAAGCGGCACGACAACGTCTCGTTTTCGGCTGCTGACATCGTCGGTGCCGACCTTGACCAGCAAGTTCTGCACACAGCCGCGGGGCGAAGGCTGCCCTATGACCATCTGATCCTGGCTGCGGGGGCACGGACGGCGACCTTTGGGATCAAGGGTGTGGGTCAGCACGCCTTCGAACTCAAGTCGTTGGACGACGCCCTGGATCTGCGCCAGCACGTCCTGCAGCAGTTCGAGCGCTGTTCGACCGACCCGGGTCTGATCGAGCAGGGCGCCTTGAACATCGTGGTCGTGGGAGGTGGCCCCACCGGGGTGGAGATGGCCGGGGCCTTCAGTGAGCTGTTCGACCGGGTCATGCGGTCGGATTTTCCCGAATTGGACTTGAGCCGCGCCAAGATCGAGTTGATCGAGATGTCCCCGCAGGTCCTTGCTCCCTTCGCCGGGAAACTGCAGCGCAATGCACAGCGAGAACTCCGCAAACGAGGGGTGATCCTGCGTCTGGGACGGTCAGTCAGCCGTGTCACCGCCGACCGGGTCGAGCTTGACAACGGCGACGTCATCCCAACGCAGACCTGTGTGTGGGCTGCGGGGGTCGAGGCACAACCGCTGGGCAAGATGTTGGGACTGGACACTGCGAAGGCCAACAGGATCGTTGTGGACGACGCATTGCGGGTCCCCGACCGACCCGAGATCTTCGTCATCGGCGATCTCGCCGCCGCCACGGATCAGCAGGGGGACGTCTTGCCGCAGTTGGCCCCCGTGGCGATGCAGCAGGCTCGCTACGTCGCCGACCTCATCACAGATCCGAAGTCCGACGGGTCATCGGAAAGATTCGTCTACGTCGACAAGGGCACGATGGCCACAATCGGTCGGCGTTCGGCGGTGGCCCAGCTGCCGTTCGGCATCAAATTCACCGGTAGCTTGGCATGGGTCTCCTGGCTGGTCTTGCACATTTATTTCCTGATCGGCTTCCGCAGTCGGGTCAGCGTGTTGCTCAACTGGGCCTGGAACTACGTGACCTGGGACCGGGCGGCACGGGTGGTCGTCGGGGATGTCGCGCCGGAGGCGCGCGGTGTTGGGGCGCCGGAGGCGCGCGGTGTTGGGGCGCCGGAGGCGCGCGGTGTTGGGGCGCCGGAGGCGCGCGGTGTTGGGGCGCCGGAGGCGCGCGGTGTTGGGGCGCCGAGAGATTGGACGGTCCATGATCGAGCTGTATGACACCACCCTGCGCGACGGCACGCAGCAGGAGGGCATCTCGCTGTCGGTGGAGGACAAACTTCGGGTGGCCCAGACCATCGACACCTTGGGGGTCCCCTACATCGAAGGCGGTTGGCCCGGTGCCAACCCCAAGGACACCGAGTTCTTCAAACGCTGCGCCGCGCGGGAACTCGAACTGGCCACCGCACAGTTGGTTGCCTTCGGCATGACCCGCAAGCCCGGACGCGAGGCCGCCGGGGACCCGAACCTGGCAGCCCTGCTGGAGGCGCGTACGCCGATCGTCACCCTGGTCGGGAAGTCCGACATCCGTCATGTGACCGAGGCCATCGGCACCACCGGGGAAGAGAACCTGGCAATGTTGCGGTCCTCCTTCGCACTGGTGGTGGCCGAGGGAAGACGGGCGTTCTATGACGCCGAGCACTTCTTCGATGGGTATCGCCGCGATGCCGAGTATGCCCTTGACGCATTGCGGGCGGCGGTGGACGGGGGGGCCGATTGCGTGGTCCTGTGTGACAC
>JBBSNE010000478.1:0-2012 GCA_038232815.1 Euzebyales bacterium
CAACTGGCCACCCTGCGGGGGCTGTTCAACTTCGCCGAGGGCGTGCGCGAACCCATGCCGATCGAACAGGTGGAGCCGGTCAGTGAGATCGTCAAACGGTTCAGCACCGGGGCGATGAGCTACGGGTCGATCTCGGCCGAGGCACACGAAACCCTGGCGATCGCGATGAACCGTCTGGGGGCCAAGTCAAACACCGGTGAGGGTGGTGAGGACGAGGAACGCTACATCCCCGATGCCAACGGGGATCTGCGGCGCAGCGCGATCAAGCAGGTGGCCTCAGGCCGTTTCGGGGTCACCGCGAACTACCTGACCAACGCCGATGACCTGCAGATCAAGATGGCCCAGGGTGCCAAGCCCGGCGAGGGCGGCCAGCTGCCCGGCCAGAAGGTGTGGCCCTGGATCGCAAAGACTCGCCATTCGACACCAGGTGTCGGCCTGATCAGCCCGCCGCCTCACCATGACATCTATTCGATCGAGGACCTGAAACAACTGATCCACGACCTGAAGAACGCAAACCCCAAGGCCCGCATCCACGTAAAGCTGGTCAGTGAGGTCGGCGTCGGCACCGTCGCAGCCGGGGTGTCCAAGGCCAAGGCCGACGTGGTATTGATCAGCGGGCATGACGGGGGCACCGGCGCCTCGCCACTGAACTCGCTGAAGCATGCAGGCACCCCCTGGGAGTTGGGTCTGGCCGAAACCCAGCAGACGTTGATGCGCAACGGGCTGCGTGACCGGATCGTCGTGCAGACCGACGGGCAACTCAAGACCGGCCGGGATGTCGTCATCGCGGCACTGCTGGGGGCCGAGGAGTTCGGCTTCGCGACCGCTCCGCTGGTCGTCAGCGGCTGCATCATGATGCGGGTCTGTCACCTGGACACCTGCCCGGTCGGGGTCGCCACCCAGAACCCCGAACTGCGCGCGCGCTTCAACGGCAAGCCGGAGTTCGTTGAGAACTTCTTCACCTTCATCGCCGAAGAGGTCCGGGAGTATCTGGCCGCGCTGGGCTTTGCCACGGTGGAGGAGGCCATCGGCCACGTCGACGCGCTGAACACCGACACGGCCATCGACCATTGGAAGGCCGCCGGGCTGGACCTCTCCCCAATCCTGCATCAGGCCGAGTCGCCCTGGCCACAGGATCCGTTCTGCTCACAAGGGCAGGACCACGGCTTGGACAAGGCCTTGGATGTCGAGCTGATTCGCCAGGCCGAACCGGCGCTGGAACGCCAACAACGCGTCACGATCGATGTCGACATCCAAAACCTGAACCGCACGGTCGGCACGATGCTGGGTCATGAGATCGCCAAGCGGTACGGGTCGCTCGGCTTGCCAGATGACACCATCACCGTCAACCTGACCGGATCCGCCGGGCAGTCATTCGGGGCGTTCGTGCCCAACGGCGTGACCCTGCGCCTTGACGGTGACGCCAACGATTACGTCGGCAAGGGCCTGTCCGGCGGCCGGTTGATCCTGCGGCCGCCCGAGGACCGCCACCCGGAATTTGTCGCCGAGGACAACATCATCGCCGGAAACGTGATCCTGTACGGGGCCACCGGTGGCGAGGTGTTCATCCGGGGCGTCGTGGGCGAGCGGTTCTGTGTGCGTAACTCCGGCGCCCTGGCTGTGGTCGAGGGCATCGGGGACCACGGCTGTGAGTACATGACCGGCGGCCGGGTCGTCGTGCTGGGCCAGACGGGGCGGAACTTCGGGGCCGGGATGTCCGGCGGCATCGCCTATGTCTATGACCCCCACCACAGCTTCGAGGGACAGCTGAACCTTGAGATGGTGACCTTGGAACCCCTGGAGGAGGACGACATCGAGTTCTTACGAGACGCCGTCCGCAGCCATCATCGTGAGACCGATTCGCTGGTGGCCGCACGGATCCTGGATCGCTGGCGCACCAACGTCCGGCACTTCAACAAGGTCATGCCCAAGGACTACCGTCGCGTGTTGGATGCCGCGGCGTTGGCTGAGGAGCAGGGCCGCGACATCGATGAGGCCATCATGGCCAGTGC
>JBBSNE010000479.1:0-1996 GCA_038232815.1 Euzebyales bacterium
CACCCAACAAGAAACGATCACGCAACCCACAGGCCCGCTGACGGCGAGTGAGACTCGCGACAATGACAGCGATGCCACGGCGTCCCTGCCGGACCCCGACCCACCCGTGCCCGCGGAGGACGCGACCGACCCTGAAACCGCCCTGCGCAGCTATCTGGCGCATGAGGCGGCCGGTGACTGGGAGGCGTCATATGAGTTCTTGACCCCCGAACTGCGCGAGGTGGCATATGCGAGTCCCGCTTTTTGGGTGTCGTCGCACTCGAACTTCCCGACCGTCACGGGGTATCGCATCGACGATGTCGAGATTGACGAAGAGGCCGGTACCGCGAGGGTGTCGACCCTGACCGGGTTCGAACCGAAGCTTGATCCGGTGTTGGGGTTGGTGGCTGCCCGGGGTCGGTCTGAGTGGGCGTTGGCAGAAACCGATGAGGGCTTGTGGCGGGTCAACGTCGCAGAGACCACCAACCGGCAGTTGTTCCCCGACTCCAAGGGAGCGGCAGAGGCGGTGCGCGCCTGGGTCGATGCCCGTGTGGCGTGTGCGGAGACTGCCGAGATGGAGAGCGGGCTGGTCGGTAACCCGGCCCAGGCCAGATTGTTGTGTGAAGAGGATCAGGACGCGCCGGTGGACATCGGTCCGATCGGATCCCTGGCCGACTCGGCCGACAGCGCCTCCCTGGTGGCCGAGTTCGGTCCTGAGGTGTTCAATTGGGCCCGCACCGCCCGGGTGGATGCCACCACACCCATCGAGGCGATTTTGGCCCCGATCGGTTCTGAGTGGCGAGTGGTGGCCGTCCTGCCGGGGCGTTGACCTTCGGGGTGGGGTCAGGCGGGCTTCAAGTCGGGTCGGCCGAGTTCGTCCAGACGGTCCAACCGAACCTTGGTCGCCGCACCCAGCGTGAACTGGCCGTCCACCGTCGACATACCGGTGTCGTCCAGTTCAAGTGCAGCCCTTTGTTTCGGTGGCAGCCCCAGCGCTCGTGCGGCGGACATGAAGCCCACCAGACCCGGCACGGTCAATCGGATTCGTAGACCCGCCTTGGAGATGCCGACGATTGTTCCCGGGGTGGGAAAGGACACGGCACGGCGATCCAACAAGACGGCCCACAGCGCGTTGCGTTCCAGGGCCTGGGCGTGGCCTGCGGCACCACTGCGGGCCTCCAGCCACGTCGCAAGGGCTGCCAACGCCCCGACATCATACGGGGGGGTCTCGTCGGCAAGGGCGGCACGCAACTGACGGTGCACCACCAGGTCGGCATACCGCCGCAACGGGGAGGTGAAGTGGGTGTAGGCGCCCGAACCCAGGGCATCGTGAGCGGTGGGCACGGCGCTGTAGCCGGCGCGTGCGACAACGCCCGTGGCGACTGTGGCCAGTGCCGCTGCTGCGTCGTGACGCCCGGCGTCCCGCAGTCGTTCCACCGTTGCCACCAGGTGCTTTGGTTGGACACTGTCGGGGTTCGCAAACGGCACGCCCAAGGCGTCAGCAGCAGCCAGAAGTCCGGGGAGGCGCTCGGGGGAGAACCCCACGTGACCGCGATACAACAACGGCAGTCCCCGGGCCGACGCCCATCCGGCGACGGCTTCGTTCGCCGCCACCATCATGCGTTCCACCAGACGCTGCGCGGCCGGATGGGGGTCGGCTTCGACCGCACGGATCTTCCCGTCGACGACGTCTGCTTCCAGCGAGGCGTCGGTGAACAGATCCTCCAAGGTGTCGCGGGCATCGCGTTCGGTGCCCAGTCGATGTGCCGCTTCAGCCAGGGCCATGACCGTGACCGTGACGTTGGGCAGGGCCTCCACATCAGCGCCGTTGGGGCCATGTGCACCTTTTCGCAAGGGTGCCGGGGTCCGCTGTGGGGTGGTGGGGTCTGCCAGGTAGGCCTCAACTGCCGCATAGGAAAGACGCGCGGAGGGTCGGATCCACGACAAGCCAAGTTCGACGCCGCTGACCACACCATCGGGGGCCACCAGCATCGAAACGGTGACCGCACGGCGGTCC
>JBBSNE010000480.1:0-1985 GCA_038232815.1 Euzebyales bacterium
ATCCCCTGTGCAGCGACAAGGCCGTGGCCGGGCTTTCGTTGCCGAACGATGTGTGACAGCCTTGAGACAGACCCTCTGACAGAAAGAGTTCCATGTCCATTGATGCCTTGATCGACAAGTTGACCGGGATCGTCGGTGCCGAGAATGTCTCGTTGGCGCAGGCCGACCGTGACGTGCACGGCAGCGACGAGGGGTGGCACGACGCCGTCGCCCCCGAGGGGGTCGTGTCCCCCGCCACCACCGAGGAGGTCGCACAGATCGTCGGTCTGTGCGCCGATCAGGGTGTGGCTGTCATACCGTTCGGCGCCGGCACTTCCCTGGAGGGTCACGTCGCCGCTTTGCACGGCGGGATCAGCCTGGACCTCCGCCGCATGGATCAGATCCTGCAGGTCAACGCCGCAGACATGGACGTCAGGGTCCAGGCCGGGGTACGGCGCAAACAGTTGAACGATCGCCTGCGCCACGACGGGTTGTTCTTCCCCATCGATCCCGGGGCGGACGCCTCCATCGGGGGGATGACCGCCACGCGGGCCAGCGGCACCAACGCGGTGCGGTACGGCACCATGCGCGAAGCGGTTATGGGGGTGACCGCCGTGCTGGGCACTGGCGAGGTCGTCCGGGTCGGGTCGCGCGCCCGCAAGTCCTCCGCCGGCTATGACCTGACCAAACTGCTGGTGGGCAGCGAGGGAACGCTTGCGGTCATCACCGAGATCGTCCTGCGGGTCCACGGCATCCCGGAGGTCATCGGCGGGGCGACCGCCTCGTTCACCACGGTGGGCGATGCGGTGACGACGGTGATCCAGACCATCCAGCTTGGCATCCCGGTGGCCCGCATCGAACTGCTGGACGCCGCAATGGTCGAGGCCGTCAATGTCTTCTCACAACTTGACCTACCCGAGCAACCGCTGCTCCTCATGGAATTCCATGGTGGACCGGACGCCGTGGCCGAGCAGACCCGCACGGTCCGCGAACTGGCTGAGGAGAACGGTGCGGACAGCTGGCAGGCATCGACCTCGACGGAGGAACGAAGCAAGCTGTGGGAGGCGCGCCACGACGCGTACTACGCGGCGATGAACATGCGCCCCGGGATGAAGGGGGTGCCCACCGACGTGTGTGTCCCGATCAGCGAACTGGCCGGGCAGATCGACGCAGCCGTGGCCGACGCGACAGAATCCGGGCTGACCGCCCCGATCGTGGGACATGTCGGCGACGGCAACTTCCACGTCCTGATCATCTTCGACCCCGACGATGGGGAGGAGAAGAAGGCGGCGCTTGCCTTCCACGACCGCCTGGTCCACCGGGGCCTGGAGGTCGGCGGGACCTGCACCGGTGAGCACGGCATCGGGTACGGGAAGTTGGCCTACATGACCGCCGAGCACGACCCGGCTGCCATCCAGGTCATGCGGGGCATCAAGGGTGTCCTTGACCCCGCCGGAGTTCTGAACCCAGGCAAGGTGCTGCCCGCCGACTGATGCTGGCGTCAGCCGGTCCGTGTTTTCAAAAAGTCCCTGACGACCACCGAGCCCAGGTCGTGAAGATCGGGATAAAAGACCCGGCCGCCGGCGCGACGGACCATCCCCTCCACAAATTCTGCGGACCCGGCGTCGTGGTCCAACATGAACACGTTCAGATCACAGCCCGTCTGTGACAGGCGCATCGCCTCGGCCATGGTCTTTGCGAACGTGATCGGGTGGGGCGGCCAGTTGAAGAACGACTGGCCGTCGTCCATCAGGTGAGCGGTCGGCTCACCGTCGGTCACCATGATGACCTGCTTCTCCGCACCCGGCTCGGCGTTCAGCAGTCGGCGAGCGATGCGGAAGGCATGTTCCATGTTGGTGCCCCACACCCGTTCCCAGCCGCTGACCAGCAACTCATCCGCCTGGATCCGCCGGGCGTAGTCGCTGAACCCGACGATGTGGAAGGTGTCCTGCGGGAACTTGCTGGCAACCAACGACTGCAGCGCCAGGGCCAGGCGTTTGGCGTGA
>JBBSNE010000481.1:0-1977 GCA_038232815.1 Euzebyales bacterium
ACCCTTGATCTGTTTGGACCAGTGGTACCGGCCGGTCCCGATCCCTCCGTGCAACAACACCACGGGCCGACCGTCCTCTGGGCCCTCCATCTCCACATACATCCGGTCAGCCTAGGCGGTCCGTCTTGGACAATGCCGCCCCCCGCGGGCACCCTGGCGGCTATGGCACTTCAGGTAGGCATCGTCGGGCTGCCCAACGTCGGCAAGTCCACCCTCTTCAACGCCGTCAGCGCCGCGGGCGCCGAGGCGGCCAACTACCCGTTCGCCACCATAGAACCCAACCTGGGCGTCGTGGCGGTTCCCGACGAGCGGTTGGACGCCCTGGTAGGCCTGGCGAAATCCCAACGGCGGGTCCCGACCACCGTTGAGTTCCTGGACATCGCCGGGCTGGTCAAGGGTGCCTCAACCGGTGAGGGATTGGGCAACCAGTTCTTGTCCCACATCCAAGCCGTCGACGCGATCTGCCATGTCGTGCGTTGCTTTGAAGACGATGACATCGTCCACGTCGACGGCTCGGTGGATCCGGCCCGTGACATCGAGGTGATCTCGACCGAACTGCTGCTGAAAGACCTTGAGATCGTGACCAAGAGGGTGGAGCGGGCGACCAAGACCGCCCGCTCGGGCGACAAACCCGCGGTCCGCGCCGCCGAGGTCTTCGGTCAGATCCAAGCCCATATCGAGTCGGGCAACCCGGTCCGGACCTTTCCCGTGGACCCCGAGTACGTCAAGGAGGTCGGCGAGCTGGGATTGTTGACCGCAAAGCCGGTGCTGTATGCCGCCAATGTGGCCGAGGCCGACCTGCCCGACGGGATTGGCAACCCGCATGTCGAGGTTGTCCGCGGGATCGCGGCGTTGGAGGGTGCGCAGATGGTGGTCATCTCGGCCGAGGCCGAAGCGCAGATCGCCGAACTGGACGAGGAGGAACGCGCCGAGTTCCTGTCAGACCTGGGCCTGAAACGTAGCGGCCTGGACAAGCTGATCACCGCCGCCTACGAGCTGCTGGGGTTGTTGACGTTCTTCACCGCCGGGGAGAAAGAAGCGCGCGCGTGGACGGTACGCAAAGGCGCCACCGCCCCGGTTGCGGCGGGCAAGATCCACTCCGACATCCAACAGGGCTTCATCCGGGCCAACACCATCAGCTATGAGGACTATGTGGCGCGGGGCGGCGAACAAGGCGCAAAAGAGGCAGGCAAACTGCGGCAGGAAGGCAAGGACTACGTCGTGGTGGACGGCGATGTGATCTTGTTCCTTCATTCCGGCTAGTGGGTATATGAATCGCCATGAACCTCAGCTTGGACCTGGAACTGCCAAGGAGTCGCAGTGCCGTGGCCCAGGTTCGACGGGCCATCTCGTCGGTGTGCCGCAACGCCGGTGTGCGTCCCCCGGACATCGATGATCTGAACACGGCGGTCTCAGAGGCGTGCAACAACGTCGTCACTCATGCCAGCCGTGACGACACGTTCACCGTGACCCTGCATCTGACGGCCAGCCGTGCGCGAGTGCTGGTCACCAACACCGCGACCTCAGTCGGTGAGGGCGTCTATGACGTGCGCGACCCGGTCGATCCGATGGCCGAGTCAGGTCGGGGGCTGGCCATCATGCGCGCCGTGATGGACGAGGCGCACATCATCCCCCGCCCCGACGGCGGCACCTCGGTTGAGTTGATCAGGGAGTTTCGGTAGGCATCAGTCGATCGGCCAACCGCGTCATCACACCACCTGAACCAGCGGCGGCGGGAATGCGGCGGCAAGGTCATCAAGTTTGACAGCGATATCCCGCTCGGCCGATGTGGGCTCTCGTTCGATGTCTAAGTCAACGCCACCTATGACTACGTCTGCACACTGCACCCGGTGGCGAGGCGCGGCCGGGTCGTGGTGGGCGCGGGTTAGGTCAGGCTGCAGAAGCGGTCTTGTCGATCCCGAACGCCTGGGCGTCCACGCCAGAGCAGCGATCCTGTACGAAGGCTATCCCGGCTGC
>JBBSNE010000482.1:0-1971 GCA_038232815.1 Euzebyales bacterium
CGCATTCAGACCAGGTCGGACCGACCTTGCGACCGTCACCACCTTGGTCAGCCGCGCCGTTGCGGTGGTATCGGCCGCGATGCTGATCCCCGCCGCAGTCGGTTTTGTCCTGGGTGAGACCGATGAGGCACTGGCGTTGGTTGTTGGCGCCTGTCTGGGTCTGAGCACCAGCGCGGTGGTTGAGTTGTTGTTACCAGGCGTCACCCAGGTGCGGTGGGGGGACGGCATGGTCGCGTCGGGCCTGACCTGGTTGGTGGTGCCGCTATTTTGTGCCGTCCCGCTGTACCTGTCGGGTCATTTCCCGAACTTCCTGACCGCGTATTTCGATGCGATGTCGGGACTGACCTGCACCGGCCTGTCCGTGTTGAACGACCTGGATCATCTGGCGGACTCCATGAACACGTGGCGTCATCTGATGCAGTTCTTGGGTGGCCAGGGCATCGTCTTGGTCGTCCTGACCTTCTTCGCCGGCGGCGGCGGCGCCGTCGGCATGTATGCCGGCGAGGCCCGAGAGGACAAAATTCTGCCCAATGTGCGACGCACCGCACAGTTCATCTGGCGGGCATCGCTGGTGTATTTCGCCATCGGCAGCTTCGCGCTCATCGTTGCGTTGATGGCCGGAGGAATGCGTGTTCGGCCAGCAATTTTTCATGCCGCGAACCTGTTCATGGCTGCGTTCGACACCGGGGGGTTCTCACCCCGATCGTCATCCATCGGGTATTACCACTCTGCTGCGGTGGAGGGGATCCTGATCGTGCTCATGGTTGCCGGCGCCCTCAGCTTCGCCCTGCACTACCGCCTGTGGCAGGGCGACATCCGCGAGTTGGGGCGCAACATCGAGACGCGCGTCTTGGCGGTGACCTTCAGCTTGTTCTTCCTGATGGTCGCGGCGGGCCTGGTGTCGGCTGGGGTCTATGACGACGGAGTGGCGTTGTTCCGCAGAGGATTGTTTCAGTTGGTCAGTGCCCACACCGGTGCGGGTTTTTCATCCATTCCGGGAGCACTATTCTCAAGTGGCTGGGGTGTCTTGGCACCCGGCGCATTGATCCTGGCCATGACCCTGGGTGGGATGGCCGGATCCACCACCGGTGGGATCAAAGCCATCCGAATCGGATTGGTGTCAAAGCTGCTCAGTCTGATCGCGCGACAGTCGACGTTGCCGCCCGACGCACATGTCGTCATCGGGTATCACCACATCAATCGCCAACCCTTTCGGCCAGACGCAACACGAGCCGCGATCACCGTGCTGCTGTTGTTCCTGTTCCTCTACTTCTTCGGTACGGCCGCCGGCCTGTTCTACGGTTACCCGTTGGAAGAGGCCCTGTTTGAGTCGACTTCAGCGGCGGCCGGCGTGGGGTTGAGCGTGGGCATCGCGTCCCCGAGCATGCAAACCGGGCTGATGGCCACCTACATCGGGCAGATGTACCTGGGGCGTCTGGAGTTCATCTCGGCCTTGACCCTGTTCGGGTATCTCGGGGCGATGGTTCGGGGGCGGGTCTGATGTCGGACTGGCAGGATCAGGCCCCAGGCCGAGGCCTGGGATTTGTGGTGATCTTTGGAACCCTTGCGCTGATAACCGGCTTCATTGCGGGCCTACCGTCGTTGCTGACCCCACCTGATGCCATCGACGTGTTCACTGACGACCCCGGGGCCCAGTGTGACGACGCACGACGTCGGGGTGTGGTCCGGGTCCGCTCGACGACGCTGTTCAGTTGTCCGGAACGATTTGACGGGCGCACGGTCACCGTCGTCGGCGAGACCATCGGCAACCTGTTCTCCGGGCCCGATGACCGACGCTGGGTCCAGGTCAACGACGATGTGTACTCCCGAGTTGGTTCCCTCGACAGCCATCACCAGACGCTTGGGACCAACAGTGGCGTCGCAGTGTTGTTGCCGCAGGGACGCACACCGCAGATGCTGGGCGGCCCCGGCGCACAGGGCGATCTGCTTGAAGTGACCGGGGAGTTCCAG
>JBBSNE010000483.1:0-1966 GCA_038232815.1 Euzebyales bacterium
GTCACGCAGATGACGTCCCGCAAGCTTTGCGATCCGGCCCGGCATGGTGGCGCTGAACAGCATGGTCTGAACGGCATCGGGGACGTGGACCAAAATGGCCTCGATGTCCTCGGCGAAACCCATGTCCAACATCTCGTCGGCTTCGTCCAGCACGACCACCTGAAGTGCGTCAAGGTCCAACGACCCACGGCTGAGATGGTCAAGTGCGCGCCCCGGGGTGGCGACGACGATGTCGATGCCGCGGGACAATTCCTTCAACTGACGACTGATCGGCTGGCCGCCATAGACCGGCAACACGCGCGCATCGGACGAGCGACCGTACGTGTGCACGGCCTGCGACACCTGCATGGCCAGTTCCCGCGTCGGGACAAGGATGAGGGCGATGGGCGTCGACCCACGTGGATCACCCTGCCTCAGCCGTTCCAACAACGGCAACGCAAAGGCCGCGGTCTTGCCGGTCCCGGTGGCCGCTTGGCCCAGCACATCCTGGCCAGCCAAGGCCGGAGGGATGGCGGCCTGTTGGATCAGCGTCGGCTCTTCGTAGCCAAGTGCCTCAAGCGCCTGAACCAGATCCGCGCTCAGACCCAATGCCGCGAACAGCCCGCCATCATCATGGTGTGAGGGATCGTCGGATTCGACTCGCATGGGGGCCTGGCTTGACACAGAGGTCACCTTTCTGAACCCGGGAGTATGCCCGCGCCCAGGGCCTACTGCCGGATCAGGTGCGCTCGGTCCATCGGGTTATCCCAGGCAGGGCGGCGACCGCGATACCGATCTTGATGACGTCACCGATCAGGAAGGGCACCACCCCGGATGACACCGCGGTCGAGGTTCCCACGATGGTCGACAGATAGCCCGCCCCCAGGGCGTAGATGATCAGGTTGCCGATGATCATGGCCGCCGCCACGGTCAGATGGCGGCGGTGCCACCCGCGCCGCGCAAGCTCACCGGTGACACCCGCCGCGACGATGAAACCGAACAGATACCCAGCGGTTGGTCCCACAAGCACGCCCGGCCCGGCAGCAAAGCCAGCGAAAACGGGCAGCCCCACCGCCCCCTCCACCAGGTAGGCAGCGACCGTGGTCATGGCCAGGACTGGACCAAGCGCAAAGCCCAGCAACAACACCACAAGCGTCTGGCCGGTGATCGGAACCGGCCACAACGGCACCTGTACCTGGGCTGATATCGCCAGGGCCGCGCTTCCGGCAAGGACCAGCACCAGCTGTCGAGGCAAGGTGGCTGTCCAGGCGGGACGGACGGCGGGGACAAGTGGCATGGCGGTGGTGGACACGATCACTCCTTGGTGCGACGGGCCCAGCGCCCGGCCGCGATGACGTCAGCCTAGATCACTGTCGGCCGTGTCTGGCAACCAGGTGGCGATGAGGCCGGCGATCCGCCTGGTGCAGAACTCCGGCTGCGCAATCGGCAGGTCATGGTCTGCCTCTGTTACCTCTTCAACCTCGAGGTTGGTGAACTCAGCGGCCAGGTCATCGGCCCGCCCGAAGACCGGCACACGGTCATCAGCCCCGTTCAACAACCACACAGGCACCTCGCGGGTTGTCAGACGGCCGAGGGCTGTCCGGTAGTCACTGTTGATCACCAGCCCTTGAATGCTGTCGGCATAGGCGGGCCAGGTGTGCAGCACGCCGGCGGCGGCGATGGGGCGCGGCCATTGCGGCGCCACCATGGGCCACAGGAAACTGGCAAGCCGCCGGTGGGCACACATCCATTCGCACACCCGTTGCGCGGCGCTTCCTGTGGCGAACAGGCGGGCCAGCAATGTGGCATGAACAACGTGTGCATCCGCCTCTGCATCGGTGTCGTACAAGGGGGCTGACACGGCCACGACGCCACGTACCTGTGGCAGCTCACAGGCAAGGTGCAACGCAAGGACTGCCCCCATGGAATGGCCCACCAGCACCACCGGACGTTCACGCAGCCCCATGTCCTCAAGCAAGACGCAGAC
>JBBSNE010000484.1:0-1938 GCA_038232815.1 Euzebyales bacterium
CGGTGACCTTTACCCCTGAGAATCGCACCAAGGCCGAGGGCCTGGTCCGGCAGTACCCCGTCAAACGCAGCGCGTTGTTGCCGTTGTTGCACCTGGTGCAGTACCAGGACGGCTACATCAGCGAGGACGGGGTACGAGAGTGCGCCGAGTTGTTGGATCTGACCAAGGCCGAGGTCGCGGCGGTGTCGACGTTTTACACCATGTACAAGCGCGAGCCGATGGGGACGCACCTGGTCAGCGTGTGCACCAACTTCTCGTGTGCGGTGCGGGGTGGGACCGAGGTGTATGAACGGGTCAGCGAGCATCTGGGGGTGGGTCACAACCAGACCACTTCCGACGGGACGATCACCCTGGAGCATGCCGAGTGCTTGGGCAACTGCGAAGGCGCCCCACTGGTCACCGTCGACTACATCAACTATGAGATGGTCGGCCCCGACGCGGCAGTGGAACTCGTGGAGAATCTGCAAAAGGGTGAGGTACCGGCCCCGACGCGCGGGATGGTCCCTCCGGGCATCCGTGAGGCCTCACATCGCTTGGCGGCCATCGGCCCGATCGACCCCGACGCACCCGGTCAACGTCTGGGGCTAGCGACCCAGGAGCATGGTGCCGTACCGGCCGATGACTCGGGCCCCGGTATCGCCACCAACATCATCGCATTCGGCGGTAGCGGCAATGGCCAACCCACTGAGGTCGCCCCCCCCGACGGTGGCGGTGGCGCCGATCAAGGGCATCCGGCCTCGGCCAGCGAAGACGATGGTCCCCAGGACGGATCCAGCCACGAGGCAGAGGTCGAACAGGCCGCTGCGGAAAGTGGGATCGATGCGGAACAGGTTGCCGAGGAGGCCGCGCCCAGCGCCACCGACCCAGCCGTCCAGGGCGCAGAAGGCGAACCGGAGGAGCAAAGCTGATGCCCCAGGTCAAGGTTTTGTCCCGCCGCTACGACCAGCCCGACGCCCACACCCTGGACGGCTACACGCAGTCCGGTGGCTGGCAGGCACTCGAGAAGGCCCTGGGCTCTGACCCGGCGGAACTTCGCGATGTGGTCAAGGACTCCGGGTTGCGCGGTCGGGGCGGGGCAGGGTTCCCGACGGGCCTGAAATGGAGCTTTGTGCCCCAGGACACCGGAAAACCGATCTACCTGGTCGTCAACGCCGACGAATCCGAACCGGGGACGTTCAAAGATCGTGAGCTGATGGAACGTGACCCGTTCCAACTGATCGAGGGGATCATCTGCAGTGCCTATGCGCTGAACAGCCCCCGCTCGTTCGTCTTCATCCGCGGTGAGTATCTGTTTCCCGGCATCCGCATCGAAGAGGCATTGGCGGAGGCCTACGCCGCGGGGTACCTGGGTGAGGACATCAAGGGCTCGGGGTTCAGCCACCACATCACGCTGCACTACGGGTCGGGGGCCTACATCTGTGGTGAGGAAACTGCCCTGCTGGAGGCCCTGGAAGGGCGTCGTGGACAACCTCGGCTGCGGCCCCCGTTTCCGGCCGTCGCCGGGCTGTACGCCTGCCCCACGGTGATCAACAACGTCGAGTCGATCGCTGCCGCCGGCAACATCATGGAGCACGGTGCCGACTGGTGGAAGCAGTGGGGTCCCGAACGCTCGCCGGGCACCAAATTGTTCTGTGTCTCCGGTGAGGTCGCCCGGCCCGGGAACTACGAATATCCCATGGGCACCCCCGCGCGGGAGATCATCGATGAGGCCTGCGGCGGCATGTTGCCTGGCCGGGCGCTGAAGTTCTGGGCTCCGGGCGGATCCTCGACCCCGTTGTTGACCGATCAGCACTACGACGTCGCCATGGACTTCGACGCCATCGCCGAGGCCGGCTCGTTGATGGGCACCGGCGCCATGATGATGTTTTCGGACAAGACCTCGGTGGTCGAGGCCACCCTCAACTGGATCCGTTTCTACGAACACGAGTCCTGTGGCAA
>JBBSNE010000485.1:0-1932 GCA_038232815.1 Euzebyales bacterium
ATCGCGCCCTGCTCGGCCTTGCTGGGGGTGGCAGGCGACGACTCCCCGTCCGCACCCACGGAGGCGGAACCGCCGCCGCTTCCGCACGCAGCGAGCGTGGTCAGCGCTGCCGTGGCGAGGGCCGCAGTAGCGGTGAATCTCAGGTTTCTCATGTGGAAGCTCCTCTGAAGGCGGGTTGACTGTTGAACTCATATTGAATGCAGAGTTGTATGCTGTGTTGCATTCCATACTGCTGTCAAGGGTATGGGCGAAACGATCACGAGCCGTGACATGCGACGTACAGGTGGAAGATCGCGGCCAGACCGTTCGGACGACGGGACCCACAGCCGCAAGGACCGCCGTCAGCGGGGAGGGGGCGAGGGCAGGACGGGTCGCGCCGGACGTCCCCCAGCAGGCTCGTGTGGCGGGGCGGTGGCATGCCGGGGTACGTGTTTCCGGGCCGTGAGCTGCTCCGGATCTGGTCGTGTGAATCGGTCGCCGAGGGTCGCAAGGTTCTCGGTGGACTCAGGCCACTCTGACGCCGCTTGTCGCAGGTGGCTTTCCGCCACGCGCTGTGCCGCCGTCTGGGTGGGGTCGTTGGTCCACTGGTCGCCGGCGTCGACGACTTCGAGGTGGAGCATGCCCGCCGGCAGGTGGAGTCTTTCGGTGGTGTGTTCGATGTGGTGGAGCCATTGCTCGGGTGGGAGGGCGCCGATGACCTGGGCCGTCTGGCGGACCAGGCGGAGTCTGGTGGCGGGAGCGTCGAGATCCTCCTGCTCCGGCTCGATGATCGAGGTGAGGAGTGACTCGGCGAACGGCCGAGTGTGCTCGAGTGCCCGCTCTACCGCAGGCGCTCCGTCTTCTCGCAGCGCGTCCGCGGGATCGAGGCCCGCTGGCAGGTTCAGGTGTCGTGGGTCCGCGCCGTACTGGGCGAGCCGCCAGAAGGCTCGTTGCGCCGCCGCCCAGCCGGCAGGGTCGGCGTCGGTGGCGATGACGATGTTGGACGCTTCATGGCGGAACTGCGCGCGCAGTTGCAGCGCTTGTGCGGCAGTGAAGGCGGTGCCGAGGGGGGCGATGCCGACGTACCGTCCGTTCGTGGCGTGGGTGATGGCGATGGCGTCCAATGGCCCTTCGACGAGGACGGGTGTCGCGCCGGCGGCGAGACGGTCGCGTTCCTCGGGGAGCCCGAAGAGCTGCTCTCCTTTGGTGAAGGCGGCGGTGGTGCGGGTGTTGAGGTACTTGGGGCCGGCGTAGTCCTGGTCGTCCTTGACCGGGTTGCGGCGGGTGATGAACCCGACGAGGTCCTCTTCGTGGTGGATGGGGAAGACGAGTCGGTCGCGGAAGGTGTCGACGAGTCGTCCGCGTTCGGTGAGCCGGGCGAGTCCGGCATCGATGATCTCGGTGTCGGTGGCGCCGAGGCCGGACAGGTGCCGGACCAGGCTGGTGGGTCCGGGTGGTGCGTAGCCGATCGTGAAGGGCGAGTCGTCGGCCAGGTCGGTGCCGAGCCGGTCGCGCAGGTACGCCGGTGCCCACGACTTGGGGTATGCCTGGGTGTAGACGTCGAGGGCGGCCCGGTTCAACTCGATGATCCGTTCACGTGGAGTGCCTGGGTGGTCTACCGCTGCGACGGCGGGTGCCGCGAGACCCATGTCGGCGGGGGGCTCATCGGCGAGGCTGGCCGGGTCGGGTGGCAGCTGGTCCGGGTCGTCGTCGGGTGGGGGGTCGGTGAGGGTGGCGACCCGCCAGACGAGTGCGGAGCACAGGTCTTCTGCCGGCGTCCGGTGGGCGCCTTGACCGGCGGCGGTGGTGAGCAGCTGGTCGCTGCTCCACTCGGATGGTCGGGCGCGGACGGCGGCG
Source organism: Euzebyales bacterium (assembly GCA_038232815.1). Classification (GTDB taxonomy): domain Bacteria; phylum Actinomycetota; class Nitriliruptoria; order Euzebyales; family Euzebyaceae; genus Euzebya. The sequence continues at coordinate 1,837 of JBBSNE010000485.1, forward strand.
ACGAGGGCGGGCCAGGCGGAGTCGGCCATGACGCGTTCGGCGGTCTCGGGTCCGAACAGTTCGACGAGGATCGGAGTCCAGTCGGGTCGCAGCGTC
>JBBSNE010000486.1:0-1910 GCA_038232815.1 Euzebyales bacterium
AGTTTTTGACATGCCTGAGGTATTGCACACCATGCGACGCGGCCTGGTGGTGGCAGGGGAGGGAACTCACGCCGATGAGGTCGGAGCGGTTCTGCAGGCGGCGTCCAACCTGGGTTTGCCGGTCTTGGCCGAGCCGACCAGCGGCTTGCGTTGCGGTACACCGGCAGTGCGTTGTGGACACTGGTTGGCGGCCAGCAAGTCGTTCACCGCGGCGCAGCGGCCGGACGTGGTCATCCAGGTGGGTCGGCCGGTGTTGTCGCGCCCAATCAGCGCTCTGGTTGCCAGCGCTGACGCGGTGGTGACGGTGGATCCCGACGGCAGGTGGTGGGATCCGCAGCGTCTTGGTGGCGCCATGGTCGATACCACATTGAAGGCACTGCTGGCGGCCACTGAAGGTGCGGGCGTGGCCGCAGAGGAGGGCTGGCTTGAGGCCTGGCTGGATGCTGACCGCCATGCCAGCGGTGTCCTTGACGCCCATCTTGACGGGGCGGGCAAGCCGACGGAGTTGGGCCTTGCCAGAGATCTGTCGGCCGCCATGCCTGATGGGTCGCAACTGGTCGTCGCATCAAGCCTGGCCATCCGGCATCTGAATGAGACGATGACGCCCCGGGCTGGCCTGCGGGTGGTCGGCAACCGCGGCGCGTCGGGCATCGATGGGTTCGTATCGACGGCCGTCGGGGCGGCGCTCGGGTTCGACGGCCAAACGGCAGCGCTTGCCGGTGATCTGTCGATCATCCACGACATGACCGGCTTGGTCATCGGCCCCGACGAACCAGTTCCCTCCCTCCCCATTGTGGTGATCAACAACGAGGGGGGAGGGATCTTTGACCTGTTGCCCTACAGCCAACATGTCGGTCAGGATGCGTTCCGCCGGGTTTTGGCAACCCCGCACGGGGTGACATTGCATGGACTGGCCCTGACCACAGGCCAGTTCCACACCGATTTGGATGACCTGACCGAGTTGTCCCAAACGCTTGAGGATGCCTGGTCTCACCCCGTGATCACCCTGATCGAAGTCCAGACCGACACCCCGACCGAGACCGCCCGCTATCACACCATCCTGGCGGCCGTCGACGATGCGCTGGGGTAGGACACGCGAGGCGGCCGTTGAACCCCTCTGCAGATGCTTGCGCCGGTTGCGCGAAACCGGTCAACGAGTTCCCGTAGTTTTCGAGGGGCCCGAATGATGAGGAGGCCCGGCCGGCCGGGCACGCACACTTTGCCGTCTGAACAAAACCTTCGGGGGGTCGTGTTGGTCGAGGGTCCAAGCGACCAGGCGGCAGTTGTCACGTTGGCCAGACGCAGCGGTCGCGATCTTGCTGGCGAAGGCATTTCCGTCGTCGCCATGGGCGGCGCACAGGCCATCGGACGCTTCTGGGATGCCTTTGGTCCCCAGGGGCGAGACATCGTGCGGGGCGGTCTTTGTGACGTCGCAGAAGAGTCTCATTTTCGACGTGGCCTGGAGGGGGATGGTCACGGGTTGCCCCTTACACGCGAGTCTATGGAGGCCCTTGGGTTCTTCGTGTGCACCGTGGACCTGGAAGACGAGATGATCCGCGCTTTGGGTACGGCAATCGTGGAGCGGATCGTCGCCGACCAAGCGGAGTTGGACGCGTTTCGAACCTTTCAACGTCAGCCCGCATGGCGAGGAAAGCCCATCCAGGCGCAATTGGGGCGCTTCATCGGTACGCGCTCCGGACGTAAGATCCGTTACGGACGGTTGCTGGCTGAGGCGCTTGATCCCACCCAGGTCCCCCGACCACTTCACCGGCTACTTATGCGAATGTAACTTAAATGGGTGCCCCGGGTCAGTCCTCGGGCCACGCCTCCCAGCGTTCGTCCTCAGCTTCCCAGTCCTCGGTTCGCTCTTCTTTGGTCTGTTTCCAGTTTCGGGCAGCCTCAGCGGTCGG
>JBBSNE010000487.1:0-1897 GCA_038232815.1 Euzebyales bacterium
GATGCCGACGATGTTGATGGTCAGCATCAACACCCCCGCGGCCGCCAGCGCCTCCTCCCCCAATGCGAAGACGGTGATGGCAAGCCCCGCATTGCCGACGTTGCCATAGGCGCTGGTCATCATCGAGGCAGAGGTGACCGTGGCGGTCGATCCTGCGGCCCGGTTCGCCCCGAACGACACGGCCACGGCAGCCACCATCCCGATGATGCCCGCCAGGACCAACCGCCCAACCGTCGCCGGCCCCAGGTCGCTGGCGGTGAACAGGTCGAACACGAACGCCGGCCCCAGCACCACATAGGCCAGGGAGGACAGGGATGGCAGATCGATGTTCAGCCGCGGCCCTGCCACCGCGCCGATGGCCACCAACACCACCACGGGGCCCAAGACATCGAGGAAGAGGGAAGGGACCGACACGGGGCGTCAGACTATGTGGGGCGGGGCGGGTTGTGTTGTCGCCTGCCTCACCGGTCGAGTCGATGGACTCGCAGCGCGGCGACCACGAGCACGGGGGCGAGCACGAGCATCGGTGCGCGCAAGCCGGCGACCTCGGCAACTGCACCTCCTACTGCTGCCCCCAGCAACGATGCGGTCACGGCGGCGGTACGCGTGATCGTGGTAACGCGTCCGAGGGTGCCCGCAGGGGCTCGACGTTGACGAAGGGTCACAGCGGCGGCATGAAACAGGGCAAACGCCTCGCTGGACGTTGCCAACACCAGCCCGGTGACGATCACCGAGGAGGTCAGTCCCAGAATCACCTGCGATGTGCCGGCCAGGGCAAGGGCCAGTGCGAGTTGGATGCCTGATCGTATGTTCCTGCCCGCCAGATCGGCTGCCCACGTCCCCAGCAGACCACCGACGGCACCCACCGCCAGCAGGACGCCGAAAGAGCCGGGCCCCAGTCCCAGGACGTCCAGGACGAACAACGCAAGCAGCGCGAACCACGCGGTATCGACAAACGCCAGCAATGCGGTGGCAACGACCAGTGGAAACAGCACCTGGTCCCGTCTGACCAGCGCAAGCCCCTCGCGAATCGCCGTCCGTGATCGAGGCGTAGGAATGAGGGAGGGTTCGGTCTGGTTGAGTGCCAGGGGAAGGGTCAGCAGCAGGCCACCGGCAATCACCAGGGTGCCCGAGTCGACGGCGAACGGTGCGGCGACGCTCACCAGGAACAACGCGGCCCCAAGCGGGGGGCCGATGAACTCATTGGCGACGATCTGTCCGGACACCATCAGGCCGTTTGCACGAGCCAGGCGGTCACCGCCGACCAGGGAGGGAACTGCTACCACAGACACGCTGTCGGCAAGGACCTCCCCCGCGCCGACGATGAAGGCCACGAGCAGAAGTAACGGGGCTCCTCCAACTTGGATCAGCAGAGAAATGCAGAGCGCGGCGAGTGCCATGGCGCGCGTCCAGTTTGCGGCCGCGGCGACCCTGCGGGCGTCGTAGCGATCGAGCGCTGCGCCGGCAGGAAGGCCAAGCACAACCCATGGAAGGCGCTGCGCAACCGCAACGCCCGCCACCAATGATGGGTCACGGGAGATGGCGGCCGCGGCGAGCGGGAACGCGGCCAAGCGGATCCCGTCGCCGATGTTTGCCAGTGTGGAGGCACTCCACAGCCGCCAGTACGGGGCCGGAAGACCAAGGGCTGTCATCGGCGACAGGCTAGTGCTTGTAGCGGAACACCCGACAGAAATGCGGCAGTACCAGGCTGCCGTCCGGGGCGGCGTGGCGGCGTTGAATGTCCGCTGCGACCTTCATCCATTCATCGCGCCTCCGGTCAAGGCGAACGTGTGACCAGGTTGCCATCAAGGCGACCAAGCCAGTGGCTGGGATCGGCCAGTCATTGCTGAACCACTGTCGTTCGCGTCGCGTGAAGGGTGGTGACATGGTCGGCCAC
>JBBSNE010000488.1:0-1865 GCA_038232815.1 Euzebyales bacterium
ATCCGTGCTGAGGATGCTGCCAACGCACCAGGGCTTCGGCTCCACGCATCATCCCGTCGACCAGCGACACCACGGGTTGATACCAGGCCGTCAACTCGCCCTTGGTGAACGCCCGCTCCAGCTCCACCATCAATCGGTGCGACGGCTTCGACGACCCCCGCGCTGGCAGACAGGGGCAAGGTGAACCCGCTGGCTCTGGAGGTGTGACGGATGTTGTCGATCACCGTGACGATCAGTTGACGGAGTTCGTCAACCGGCAGGGCGCTCAACACCGCGAACTCGTCGCCACCGAGTCGTGCAACCCTGCCACTGGTGCCGACCGTGTCCATGATGGCCCATGCTGCCCAGGCCAGTACCCGGTCCCCCTCGGCGTGGCCGAAGGTGTCGTTGATGACCTTGAACCCGTCCAGGTCCAAGAAGGCCAGGCTCAGGCGCCCTTGGGGGCCGGCCAACGAGGCTTTCAGTCGCCGGTCGAACTGGCCGCGGTCCATCACACCGGTCAGCGGATCGATGCCCGGTGTGTCCTCGGGATGGCTGGACCACAACAACAACACGCGGGATTTGGGCAACGCCTGGACAGATAGGTCCACGACGTTTGAGTGAACCGTCGTGCTTGAGCCGGGCGGTCCGGGGTTCTGCAGAGCCTCGGTCAACCGCGCGGCCGCCTGGTCGGGCATCGCCCGGAACTCACAGGTGGTGCGGTAGGCAGCCCCGACCCCACATCGTGGTTCGCAACCACAGGACACGTCGTTGGTTCGCCGCCACGTGGCGTTGGCCTGAAGGATGGACCCCGCCGGGCCCACTATCAGCGCGGCTTGGGGCAACACGTCGAACACCCCAGCGGCGGTGTCAGCTGCATCCATGCTCACGGGAGGGACAGTGTGGCGCACCCGTCAGCCCATCGTGGTTCTTGTCCGTCGCCGGATCGTGGCGGACCGTTCGTCACCTTGACAGCGATCCAGCGTGGCAGCCGCGGTGATCAGCGCCATGTGGGTGAAGGCCTGCGGAAAGTTTCCAAGCATCAGCTTTGCGTCCGGATCGTACTGCTCGGCGTACAACCCGACGTCGTTGGATATCGCAAGCAGACGTTCCAACGACGACCGCGCCTGCTCGATTCGTCCCATGCCGGCCAGGGCCTCCACCAGCCAGAACGAACACATCAAGAAGGTGCCCTCCTCACCCTTCAGGCCGTCATGGCCGTCATCGGTGCGATAGCGCAACACCAACCCTTCCTCACCGGTGCACAACTCCGCGATGATCCGGTCGACCGTGGCGACGAAACGGGGATCGTCGGCCTCGACAAACCCCACCTGCGGCAAGGTCAACAAGGCGGCGTCCACCACATCGGCGTCATAACGCTGGACAAAAGCCCCGTCACGCACCCCGTGCTCCTCGATGTCGGCCCGCAACGCTGCACGGGTGTCACGCCACCGCCCCACATCACTGTCCTCGGGTTCGGAATAGTCATCTGCCAGCTCAAGCGCCCGATCAAGCGCAACCCACAACATGACCTTTGACTGGGTGAAATGTCGGGGCTCGCCCCGTATCTCCCAAATGCCGTTGTCCGGTTCCTGCCAGACCTCACAGGCACGGTCGGCCAGGGTCGCAAGAAACTCCCACTCATGGCGTTCCAACCGCCCCCCGTCGCGCCAGAAGGTCGCCGCATCCAGCAGGTGTCCATACATGTCGTGTTGCACCTGACGCGCCGCGGCATTGCCGATCCGCACCGGTTGTGAACAGCGATAGCCCTCGCGGTCCAGTTCGATCTCGGGCAGGTACCGCCGTCCGTCGACGCCGTACATGATCTGCAGATCCTCCGGGTCACCCGCAGTGGTACGCAGGATGAACTGACGGAAACCCGCCGC
>JBBSNE010000489.1:0-1859 GCA_038232815.1 Euzebyales bacterium
GACACCGAGGACTTCGACACCCGGCCGCTGGTGATGATCAACGGCGACGCCGACTTCAACGAGGTGTTCTTGACCGACGTGCAGATCCCCCCAGACCGGGTACTGGGTGACCTGGGCGGCGGCTGGCGGGTCGCCATGACGACCCTGGGTTTCGAGCGCGGGTCGCTTGCCTTTGCGTTGTCGGCCGAGGCAGAGGCGGTAATGGACCATCTGCTCCAACGTGTACGCCAGGCCGGGCTTGCCGATCACCCCGACCTGGCCCGCGAAGTCGGCCGGCTTGCCGCCGACGTGCGGTCGTTGTCGCTGACCACGACCCGGCAGATGTCGGCGTTGCTGCAGGGCCAGACCCCCGGCGGTGATGGCTCGGCGGTCAAGCTGGCGTGGGCCCAAACGATGCAGGCGATGACACGTCTAGCCGTCAGAGTCGGCGGGGAGGCCGGGGTGACGCAGGACGATCCCGCTGATGCCGCCTGGATCTCGGGCTTCCTGCGGGCGCGCGGCAACTCCGTGGAGGGGGGCACCGACGAGGTGCAACGTTCCATCATCGCCGAACGTGTGCTAGGTCTGCCCCGCTCGCGTTAGGAACCACCATGGATGCTGTACTGACCGACGAACAAACTGCGATTGGCGAGGCCGCCCGTGACCTGGCTGCTGGCGGGCTCGACGCGGCCCGGATCATGCTGGACGGCGGGGACCTGCCGTCACAGCCCACCACCGCTCTGTTCGAGGGTTTCAATGGGCTTGGAATCGATGAGTCGGTTGGCGGTGCTGGCGGCAATCTTGTCGATCTAGCGCTGGTGGCACGAGAACTGGGGCGGACGGTCTGCCCCACCCCGTGGCTGACCCACCAGTTCGCTCTGCTGGTCGCCGCGGCCGCAGAATTGGACATCAGCGAGGGAATGCGCCCGGACGCGAGGTGGGTGCTGATCGATGCCGATCCAGGCGTGGTCCGCCATGGCAACGACGCCCAGTTTGCGGTGGTCTCCGACGATGACGAGGTTCAGGTCCGGCCGGTCGGTGACACCGAACCCCGAGCGGCGATGGACCCGTCCACCCCGGTGGCCGAGGTCGAGTTGGGGCCACAGGTCCAAGGATCTGACAGCGGCGGTGGCCAGGGTCTGCTGAGGGCACGAGCGGTCCTTGCCGCGTCTCAGACCGGGACCGGCCTGGGCGCGGTCGAACGCGCCGCGGCCTATGCCACGCAACGGGAGCAGTTCGGCAAGCCGATCGGCATCTTTCAGGCTGTCGGCCATCAACTGGCCGAGGCGTGGACCCAGGTGGAACTGGCCTGGTCGTTGGCGCTGTATGCCTGCTGGGCGGTGGGGGAGGGGCAGCCTGACGCCGAACAGGCCGTCGACGCTGCCGTGGCCAAGGCCGGCAACGCCGCGATCCACGCCGCCGAACGGGGGATGCAAGTGCATGGCGGCATCGGAATCACCTGGGAGGCCGACCCGCATCTGTCCCTGCGGCGAGCAATGTCAGACGACAGCTGGCTTGGCGGGGCACGCGAGGCTGAACTGTCGCTGGGAAGAAGTCTGCTGGCTGGTTAGCCGGGGAAGGGCCAGCCGTTGGCCAGGCATGAACCGATGCCGCCGGTCTGTTGCATCATCACCGGGGCCAGCGTCCCCGGTGCGGTGCAGTACTCATGACCGTGGCTGAGCCCATGGCCCACCTCGTGATTGACCAGATACTGGCGGTAGACGTCCATGTCGGTGTGAAACGGGGTCACGCCGGTGTTCCAGCGGTCCAGGTTCAGCATCGCCCGGTAGCCGTCCCAACACGACGACTGTCCTCCCGTCCGCAACCCTGCGCGGCCGCAGAACGCATCGACTGTTTCCGGGCGGGCGACCACCACACGC
>JBBSNE010000490.1:0-1851 GCA_038232815.1 Euzebyales bacterium
CTGGCCGCGCAGTAACGATTTGGTGAACAAGGACAACTCATGAGCAGCCTGGAATCTTTGGAGTCATTCGAACCGACCGCGGGTGACGCCCCCGTCGCACCTGCGGGCAAGATGCGCGAGATCTTCACCGGTCGTCGCAAGAGCTCGGTTGCCCGTGTTCGTATGACGCGTGGCACCGGTCAGATCACGATCAACGACCGGTCGATTGACGACTACTTCCCTACAGAGATCCTGCAGATGGTGGTCAACGAACCGTTCCTTGCGACCGACACCGCTGGCCAGTGGGACGTCATCGCGCGGATACATGGTGGTGGGGTGTCGGGACAAGCTGGCGCGCTGCGACACGGCATCGCCCGGGCACTTGAGGCCAACGAACCCGAGTTCCGCCCGCCGCTCAAGAAGGCCGGTCTGCTGACCCGTGACGACCGTCAGGTCGAACGTAAGAAGTACGGTCTGAAGAAAGCACGCAAGGCCCCGCAGTACTCCAAGCGCTAGCTGCACGGCTTCGCCGTGGGACAGTTGTTCGGCACCGATGGCGTCAGGGGGGTCGCGAATGCTGACATCACGCCGGAGTTGGCGTTGGGCATCGGTCGGGCGCTGGTTCGAACCCTTCGGGAAGAGGGCGCCCCGCGCCCACGGGTGATCATCGGACGAGACCCCCGCGCAAGTGGTGAGATGCTTGAATCCGCGGTTGCTGCGGGGGTGTGTTCTGCCGGTGGAGATGCGGTCATGCTGGATGTGCTCCCCACGCCCGGGGTGGCCTTCTTGGTGGCAACCCTTGGCGCCAACGCCGGTGTGATGATCTCCGCCAGCCACAACCCGGTCGCCGACAACGGCATCAAGCTGATCGGCCCCACGGGCCACAAGCTGACCGACGAGGAAGAGGAGCGCATCGAGGAATTGCTGCAGCGCTTCGACTCCGACCGTCCGGTCGGGATCAACATCGGCCGCAAGACCGATGTTCCCGGCGCTGTGGAGGGGTACGTCGCGCATCTGATCGCTGCCGGTGACGGGGTTGACCTGCGCGGGATGCACGTCGTCCTGGACTGTGCCAACGGTGCGGCCAGCATGGTGGGCCCCAGGGTGCTTCGCCGACTGGGCGCCGAGGTCACGGCCATCGCCGCCATACCCGATGGCACCAACATCAACGACGGGGTCGGATCAAATCATCCCGACAACGTTGCCCAGGCGGTCGTGCAGGTCGGGGCTGATCTTGGGATCGGTTTTGATGGCGACGCAGACCGGATCGTGGCCTGCACCCATGACGGCCAGATCGTTGACGGGGACGAGATCCTGGCCATCCTCGCGGCCCATACCAAGGACACCCGGGGTCTGAACGGTGTGGTCGGCACCGTGATGAGCAATTTGGGATTCCTCCAGGCCATGGACAGGCTGGGGATCGATGTCATCAAAACCAAGGTTGGTGACCGGTACGTGCTGGCCGCGATGCAGGAATCCGGATATCAACTGGGTGGGGAGCAGTCTGGTCATCTGATATCGGCAGCGCACGCGACCACTGGCGATGCGGTGTTGTCCGCGGTGCTGTTGTTGTCAGCGATTGCGGCACAGGGCAAGTCCCTCGAACAGTGCGCGTCGATCATGACGAAGCTGCCGCAGGTGATGATCAACGTGTCGGGCGTGGACAAGTCGGCGCTTGACGGGGCCAACAAGGTGTGGGATGCCGTGGCCGCCACTGAGCAGGAGTTGGGCGACAACGGCCGGGTTCTGCTGCGCCCCTCCGGTACCGAGCCCATCGTCCGGGTCATGGTCGAGGCAACGACGATGGACGCCGCACAGTCCCACGCCGAACGCCTGGTCGATGCCGTCCAGGCAGCGCTGCCCTCCGCCTGA
>JBBSNE010000491.1:0-1830 GCA_038232815.1 Euzebyales bacterium
ATTGATCGGTCGGGTCGGGGCCACCAATGCCTCGATGGTGACGTATCTGGTGCCGATCGTCGGTCTGGCCGCGGGGGCGCTGGTGCGCGGCGAGCGCTTCGGCGCAAACGTCTTTCTAGGGGCCGCGATCCTGATCGCCGGGGTCTACCTGGCGCAGCGACAACCGCCGTCGTCAGAAGACGACCTCGACCTGTCGCCATCGCCACCCGCGGTTGCCGTCACGCCGTCGGACTCCTCTTCGCCCGTCTGATCTGGTTACCTGGGGGCATGGCTACTACGCAAACGGCTGGCACAGACACACCTGACTATGCAACCCTCAGCTACGAACTGACCGGGGGGCTTGCCCACGTCACTCTGAACCGTCCCGAACGCCACAACGCCCTGGACCTGGCACAGGGGCAGGACCTGGAAGCCGTCACCGCACGGATTGCCGCCGACCCCGAGGTCAGAGCGGTGCTGATCGACGCCGAAGGGAAGGCATTTCATGTCGGTGGTGACCTGAAGTACTTTGCCGGGGCCGGGGACATGGCCGCGGCGCTGCGCACGCTGACGGCACTGGCCCACGCCGCCGCGGAACGGCTGAGCCGCGGTCCGGCCCCCGTCGTCATCGCGGTGCAGGGCGTGGCCGCCGGCGGTGGCATGAGCTTCGTCATGGGCGGCGACATCGTGCTGGCGGCACAGTCGGCCTCGTTCACCATGGCCTACACCGCGGCGGGGTTGACGCCTGATCTGTCCTCGACCTGGTATCTGCCCAGGCTGGTCGGCTTGCGTCGTGCCCAGGAATTGATCCTGACCAACCGAAAACTGTCTGCGGAGGAAGCCAAGGACTGGGGGCTGATCACCGATGTTGTTGCCGACGACGAACTGGCCGATACCGCCATTGCGACGGCCCGACGCCTGGCCGACGGACCCACCAAGGCCTACGCCGGGGTGAAGTCATTGCTGCGCTCCACCTTCCAACAGCCACTTGAGGCACAGATGGCCGATGAGTCAGAGATGATCGCCCGGATGGCGGCCACGAAGGACGCTCAGCAGGGCATCGCCGCGTTCGTGGCCAAAGAACAGCCGACCTTCAACGGTCGCTGAAGGGCTGGCAGACCCGTCATGACCCACGTTGCGATCATCGGTGCCGGCATCGTCGGGGCCTCGTGTGCCTATCACCTGGCCAGCCGCGGCGCCGAGGTGACCGTCGTAGAACGGGAGGAAGGTGTGGCCATGGGCTCCACCGGTCGCAGTGCCGCCGGGTTTCGAACCCAGTTCGCGACCCCTCACAACGTGGCCCTGTCGTTGTTGTCATTGCAGTGGTATGCGGCCAACGACTCGGGCTACAACCCGCAGGGCTACGTGTTCTTGGTGCCGCCCGAGCAGATGGAGGCACGGCGTACCCAGGTGGCGATGCAGCGGGACCAGGGCGCCCAGGTCGAGGTGTTGACCGTCGAACAGGCCAGAGAGATCGTCGACTTCAACCCCGAGGGGATCGGTGGGGCCACCTTCGGGCCGCAGGACGGGTTCGTCGACCCTGACCAGTCCACCCAGACACTGATGGCAAACGCCCGGGCGGAGGGGACAATCTTGCACAGGCTGGAGACCGTGACCGATGTCGAGCGTCATGCCGACGGGTGGCGTCTGATCACCTCCAAAGGGGACGTGACCGCCGACGTGGTGGTCAACGCCGCCGGGGCATGGTCGGCCGGCATCGCGGAAATGGCGGGCTTGGAGGTACCAGTGGAACCGTTTCGAAACGACGTGTTCGTCACCGCACCCCGTACCCGTGACCGTCCGTTGCCGTTGACCATCGACGTCCCGTCCGGTGTCTACATGCGGTCCGAG
>JBBSNE010000492.1:0-1822 GCA_038232815.1 Euzebyales bacterium
CAGATCCGGTCCGCCGGCAAAGGTGACCCCGATCGTGTCGATCATTATCGGCGAGTCGGGGTTGGTGGTGGTAGCGGCAATCCGCCATCCAGACGGCACCTGAGTATCGGCCACCAGGTGCTCGATTCGCACGTCCCCGGCGGTGAACGGCGAGATCAAGACGATCTCAGTGACCCCGTACTTTCTGGCCCGTTCCAACCGGTCGCGATACCGGCGGTCGGTGTCGTCCTCCGACACCACCTCGACGAACAAGGCCGGTGCGACATGATCCTCTGCCCAGGCGCGGTAGGACTTCCGCTCCTGCTGGGGCCGACCGATGATCACCATGACGTCGGGGTCCAACCGGACTCGGGTATCACCCCGATCCGGGAACCACGCCAGCCGGCAATGAACCGCCACATCATCGATGTCGCTGAACCGGGCAGCCATGCCTGCATGGATAAGGTCGACCAGTCGTTCGTGCGCGGTGCTCTCAGGCACCGCCTCCTCCTCGGGGACAAGAAGGACGACGCCCTGCGGATCTACGCGCGCGTCCACGTCGTGCAGTGTATCGGGGATCATGGCGTCCTCCGGGGTCCCGGGCCTGTGGATGGGGGCATCCACACCGGGAAGTTGGACGTGTCCGTACCTTGCTTGCCCTGTCCACCCGTCCGCGAGTGCAAGAGAGCCGGTCAGCGCCTACTGGCTTGCGGGCGGCACCGCCTTGTTGGACACGGTCGGGGGCAACCTCGAGACCTGGGGTCGAAGCGGGGCGACCAGCGTCGTCCTTGTTCTGGCCGCGGTCGTGATCGCCAAAGCCGGCCTGGCCTTCATCGCCATCGGCGTTGTCTTCCCTGTTCGGATCGGCTGGATTCCGCGACGGCTTGTGCGGGGGGCCGGATGGTTCGGCGGAACGATCCTCACCGCGTACGGGGGGCTACTGACAACGGTCGGTCTGTTGATCCAGGCAGGGATCATCACTGCGTCGGCCGATGCAGACCACCGCGCGCTGGCGTGGCACACCTACCTGTGGGATCCCTGGTTCTTCTTCTGGGGGGCCACACTGCTGTTGTGCCTGTGGATGACCCGGCGCACCAGTGTCGGGCACCCTGGCGATGCCGCGACCTTTACCGTTGCGGATGACGCCAAACCCACCACGCCTGAGATGGTGCGAGAGGCAAACGAGGGCGCATGACCGCTTCGTTTGACGTCTGGACCGTCAAGGTCGCCCTGGCCGGGCAGCCGCGGATTGTAAGCCGGGGTGGCTCACCACACCTCTGGTGCCCAACCGGCTTCGACGGCGCGGAAGGCCGCGTCAACGCTGGGCAGCACCGCCGGGTTGGACACCTCCACCATCCTGGCGGAAGCCAGACGGTGCAGGGAGATATCGCCCATGTAGAGCGCGCCGAGTGATCTGATCGGCATCCTCAGGTCTGCGGTTGTGGTGCTCACGCTCTGCACCGCTGCGCCCTCCGGGGCCACCTCCACCTGCCAGACGCCATCGTTGGCCTCGAACAGATCGTCCACCACCTCCATGGTGAAACCAACCGACTCGGCGTAGGACCTACCCCGCAAGGCCGCGGCAATGTCGGTGACCCGGACGTGCAACGCATCGGTGAGTTTGCGCTGCACCCGGCGGGAGTCACTCAGCAGCAGCGGCAGGGGGTCATCGAGGGGTCGCCGGGGGGCCGCCACATGTGTGACCAGGTCGTGTGCGAACAAGTACCGCCACAGGGCGCTCTCCGCAGCGGCGTCAACCCCGGCCAACTCGATGACCTTCACGCTGTTGTCGGGGCGGCCTGTTGCCCATTCGCCATCGCTGAGACCGTAAATGGCGTAGGCC
>JBBSNE010000493.1:0-1788 GCA_038232815.1 Euzebyales bacterium
CCCCGTGTTTGGACTTCGCGTGGTCGGCGACCTTACGAACCAACTCGTCTTTGTCATCGGCAGTCGTTTTTGCGCGGCAGTCGACGCCGACGTCTGCGCAACGAAACTCAAGGGCCATCGGGGTTTCCTCCAAGACAGGTGCTCATGAGGCCGCGGCCGCCGGCTGATCGGCCCCGGTGACCTTGTCCAGTATTCCGTCCAACCCCGCCGCGACTGCATCGAGGTCGGTGTTGATCTGCTCCACCAGCGGGTTGACCGGTTCCAGACGATGGGCGATGGCCTCGACACCGAAGATGATCTTGCCCAGGGTGTCGGTTGCGCGCCGTAGGATCAACACGACCCTGACCAGGTAGAACGCAATGGCCAGCAGCAGCACAAGGCTGATGACGATGGTGACGATGGCAGCGATTGGCATGTTTGGCTCCTGACGTCAGCCGGTCATCCGGTCCAAGGCACCGACATAACGCACCGCATGGCCCTTGGCCACACCGACCAGTTCAGCGGTGTCTGCCAGCGCGGGGACGGGCACAAGGTTGTCGCTGATGCCGACGCCGTGGGTCAAGATGTCATCGGCATACGCGTTGATCTCATCACCCTGGCGCATGATGGCGTTTGCCAGCCACACAACGAGTGGCACGACGACCAGCAGCAAGATCAGGCTCCCCAGCCACCACCACACCATGATGTGCCTTTCCCTCGGTCCGTTCTAGGCTCAGACGTATGATTGCACGGCGACGTGCAAAGATCCACTAGCGCTGCTATCGCAGCGGAAAGGCCACCATGAAGATCGGGATCGTCGGTAAGGGCGGCGTCGGCAAGACCTCCACCGCTGCGTTGTTGGCCAGCACCTATGTGGGGCGGGGGCAGCGCGTCATCGCGATCGACACCGATTCCAACACCAACCTGGGGTTGTCGTTGGGATTGAGCATGGCAGAAGTTGAAGCAGTACCGGTGATGCCACGGGCCCTGATCGTCGGTTCGGGGGGCGACGCGACGGTCGAGGAGGTCGTGGACACCTACGGTCGGCCGACGCCGGCCGGCGCGACCTTGTTGTCAGCGATCAAGGTCACCGAGGCGGGGGCGGGGTGCACCTGTTCGGGGCATGCCAGCGTCCGGAACCTGCTGGGGCAGGTGATGGACACGCAGGCCGACGTGACGATCGTGGACATGGAGGCGGGGCTTGAGCATCTCAGCCGGTCCGGCGGCACCCTGGCCCATGCTGACGTCTTGCTGGTTGTCATGGAACCGACCCGGAAATCCATTCTGACGGCGGCGCGGACCGTCGAACTGGCGGCCGAACTGGGCCTGGACCGGGTCTACGGGGTCGGCAACAAGGCCAGGATGCCGCAGGACGCCGACTACTTCGAGGAGGCAACGGCGGAGCAAGGGGTCCGCCTGGCGGGTGTCATCCCCCTGGATGAGGCGGTGGCGGATGCCGACCGTGAGGGCACGGCCGTCGTCGACGTCACCTCTGGACCTGCCCGCACGGCCATCGGCGAACTGGTCGACTTCTTGCAATCGCAGTTCCAGCCGGCCTGAGGGGACGCGGCCACCCACCCCGCTGACAATGTGCACGTAGGCCCGCTACGCGGCGTACCTGCACAGCGATTGGGCGTTCAGGCGGCGGGGGCCAGCCGGCCGGCCAAACTGACCAGTGCGGTGACGGCGGGTGAATCGGGCGCGGTGTCAAGCGGCGCCTGGCCCTGCCGTTCAGCCGTCACGATTGCGGGGTCGTCGGGGATGATGACGATGTCGTCGACGTCGCCGAACGCATCGGTGATCCGCTGC
>JBBSNE010000494.1:0-1782 GCA_038232815.1 Euzebyales bacterium
AAATCAGAGTTTGGCCTGGGTCTACCCGAAACCCGGCTGCCGTGAAGAAAGGCAAAAGTGGCATCATGAGCTCTGAGGACCTCAACAAGAGTTTGGAGGTCAACGCCTGCGTCGTCATCCATATGTGGGACACCCACATGCCCAAGTCTGCCGCAAGACCGGGCGTCAACCGGTGTTTTGCAGCGCGGCGGCGATGCCGTTCATGGTCAGCATCAGCACCCGGCGGTCGTCGTCGGTGGCCTGAGGGTCACGTGCCGCCCCGATCCAACGGAACTGCACTGCGGTCAACACGTCCAGGTAGGGGTTGCGCAACATCGTGGCCTGCGCCACGACCGTTCGGTCCTCCAGCAGTTCCTGATGGCCGGTGATGGCCAGCACCAGTTCGGTGGTCAGGTCCAGTTCGGTCAACACCCGTTCGGCAAGATCGGGCCGGCCACCGGTCTGCAAGACCTGACGGGCAGAGGCGGCGTCGGCCTTGGCCAGGCTCAGCTCGGCGTTCTCCATCAGCGTGGCGAAGAACGGCGACTCTTTGTACAGGCGTTGCACATCGTTCAAGCCGTGGGCGTCGATGGCCGCCTGCAGGCCCGTACCCAGGCCGTACCACCCGGGCGCGTTGATGCGACTTTGAGCCCAGGCAAAGGTCCACGGGATGGCCCGTAACCCCTCCAACCCTGCGGTGGTCTTGCGTTTGGCGGGACGGGAGCCCATCTGCAAGGCCCCGATCTCCTCGATCGGGGTGACCGCGCGGAAGAACTCAGCGAATCCCTCCCCCTCCACCAGTTCACGCCAGGCCTGCTCGGATGCCTGTGCCATCGAATCCAGCATGCTGCCGTCGTCGGTGAAGGGGTCATGGGAGGCACCATCAGGGGCCGATGCGAGCATAGTGGCGCTGGTGATCTGCTCCAGATGCCGCGCCGCCAGCATGGCCGATCCGTAGCGTTGGTTGATGACCTCACCCTGTTCGGTGACCTTCAGGTGGCCGGCCACCGCGCCCGGGGGCTGAGCCAGGACCGCACGGTTCGTCGGACCGCCACCACGACCTAGGGCGCCGCCCCGGCCATGGAAGAGTGTCAACCGCACCCCGGCCTGCTGGGCCCATGCCACCATCCCTCGTTGTGCCCGGTACAAGGCCAGGTTGGCAGCCAGGAATCCCGCGTCCTTGGCAGAGTCGGAGTAGCCGAGCATCACCTCAAGCGCGGTGGTGCCCGGGTTTTCCGCAAGCCACTGCTCCAGAGTTTCCGGGGCGTTGTCCAGGTCCTCGCGGGTTTCGAACAGCGGGACGATCTGGATATCCAGGCCTGCGATCGCCGTCAGCGCCTTGACGCGCAACAGGTCGATCAGTCCGGTGGTGAAGGAGATGACCCAACGGTTGCACGCCCGCTGTCCGAAGCGTCGCTGGATCTCGGCCACGGTCCGCATGGTCACAAGGACGTCACCCGCCGGATCGGCACCCGCCTGGTCGTCGGGGGACATGTCGCGTTCGGGGGCTGACGCGACGGCGACCGGATGCGGTGGCTGCGGCCAGGTCAGGTCGTCCGGTAACGCGGGGGGGTCGGCGATTGCCTTGCGCAGCGCGTTGGGGTCGTCAGGGTCGATGCCCAGCCGTTGCAATGCCTCGCCGTGCACCTCGGTGTGCTGGCGGATCTCGAGGGATGCCAGGTGGAACCCGAAGGTGCCGATCTGCCAGGCCAAGTGCTGCAGTTCGCCATAGGCCAGACGGGGCGCGTCGCCAGCGACCAGCGATTCTTGGGTCAGGGCGATGTCATCGGCGAACTCCTGGGC
>JBBSNE010000495.1:0-1774 GCA_038232815.1 Euzebyales bacterium
CCCTTGCGTCGGCCTCGCGCACAAATTGACCACTACGTTGGGCGACCTTTGCTTGCGAGTGCCCTAGATGCTGATCAGCCACGTGCCGTGCCACAGATTGACCAGGTTGCGAGCCCGTCCATCTCTCGGTTTCGGTCGATCCGTGCGCGGTGCGGTGCCTGAACGGTCACCATTGAGCGCAGACGACGCCACACCACGTGGAAGGATGGGGGCCATGAACGCCACGTTGATAGACGGTAAGGCGGTTGCGGCCGCGCAGCGGCAGCGGATCACCAGCGAGGTCCGGGGCCTGGCCGCCCGGGGGGTCACCCCCGGACTGGCGGCGGTCCTGGTTGGCGACGACCCGGCCAGCCACGTGTACGTGGGCATGAAGGAAAAGGACTGCGCGGCGGTTGGGATGCAGTCCCTGGGGTCCCGTATGCCCGCCGATGTCGACCAGGCCACCGTCATCGCGGAGATTGATCGGCTGAACCAGGATCCACAAGTGCACGGGATCATCGTGCAGATGCCGTTGCCCGGCCACCTGGACGAGGTCGCCGCCCAGGACCGCATCGACCCGGCCAAGGACGTCGACGGGCTTCATCCACACAGCCAAGGGCAGTTGATGCGGGGCGTGCCGACTTATGTCCCCGCCACTCCGCTGGGATGTCAGGTGCTGCTGCGGCACTACGAGGTCGACCTGTCCGGCGCGGACGTCGTGGTGGTCGGGCGCTCGACCCTGGTCGGCCGCCCGTTGGCGATGTTGCTGAGCATGAAAGGAACCGACGCCACCGTCACGATGTGCCATTCCCGTACCCGGCGGTTGGGCGACCACACCGGGAAGGCCGACATCGTCGTCATGGCCGCCGGCCAGGCCAAGATGTTGACCGCCGACATGATCAAGCCTGGCGCGGTTGTCATCGATGTCGGTATCACCCGGGGGGAGGACGGCAAATTGGTCGGCGACGTGGATTTCGACGAGGTCGCGGACAAGGCGTCGTTGATCACGCCGGTGCCAGGCGGCGTCGGGCCGATGACCCGTGCGATGCTGCTGGAAAACACCTTGCGCGCCGCCAGGCTCTCCGCCGACCTGACCTGACCAACGCGGCAATGGCTTCCTACACCCATGGCCATTCCGAGCCGGTCCTGCGCTCGCACCGGTGGCGGACGGTGGGCAACTCTGCGGCCTACCTGTTGCCCTATCTCACCGACGGTCAACGGATATTGGACGTGGTCGCCAGATGACACGGGTCTGCCGCCCGGGCGGGATCGTGGCGGTGCGCGATGCCGACTACGGCGCGATGACATGGGCACCTGACAACAGGTATCTGAGCCGCTGGCAACAGGCCCTACCGGCGGACAGGATTACGGCGCCAGATTCACGTCTACACCGCACGCTCAAAGACCGGGGTCACACGCCAGACGAGTTGCTCGGTATGGCTGGGGCGTGGCAGGACTGGGCGAAGACCCCTGAGGGATGGTTTGCCGTCCTTCATGGCGAGATCATCGGCCGTGTGTAAGGGGTTCGACTCGACAGATGGCGCAGGTGACGCTAAACCTCATTCACGACCGCATACCTGGAGGCCGCTGACGCAATGAGCCGAAACCCCGCCCTTGAAAGCCTGTCCACCGAGACCCGCACGTTCCCGCCGGCCCCCGAGTTCGTCGAGAAGGCCAACGTGTCCGATCCGGGCGTCTATGACCAGGCCGACGCCGACGTCGAGCAGTGGTGGGCCGGCCACGCCGCAAAACTGCGGTGGATGAAGAAGTGGGACACGATCTTGGAGTGGGATCC
>JBBSNE010000496.1:0-1773 GCA_038232815.1 Euzebyales bacterium
AGTTGCTGACCCCGTTGACCGTGGGCAGGAACGATTCGGTCACGATGGCGATCCGCAAGTGCCCCCTGTGGAGGGTGTCTACGGCCAGGACGTCGGACGGCAGGGCAGAGGCGGGCATGGCAGGGGAGGTCATGGTGCAATGGTGCTGACCGATCCGGCCGGTCAGGCATACTCCAGGTTACGTGTAGACGACAGTGCGGCGAACAACGTTCGGTACCCCTGTGCCGTGTATTGCCCGGTTGGGTGGTTCCAGGACCCGTCTCAGCTCTGTTCGGCGTCGTGCAGCCGTGACCGCAAGGTCCTGCCCGGCTGATGATCGGTGCCGAACAACTCAGCTGTCACCAAGTGGTTCCAACCGCAGACCCGGCAGCATTCCACCGTGTACGCGGTGAAGCTGGCGTAGTCCTGGGCCAGTTCCTGCAGTTCCGCAGCCGACCACACCACCCGTCCCGTGCGTTGCCGTAGAGCATCCCCGTAGACATAGATGACCTCCCGCAAGGTGTTCTCGCGATCAATGGCGACGTCGGCACGGTCGTCAGCCATCCGGCAGATGGGACAGGTCCTTGCTGTCTCCAGACCAACGTTCTGCGCCGCGCGCATCAGTTCGGGATGGCTGTCGGTGACGTCCTGCACGGCCACTTCGCCTCGCGTGACCTGTCTGACCAAAGCGCGCTTGGCCATTCGGTAGTCGATCCGTCCGGTGGATGCCACGACGTGCAGTGTGCCAGAGCCGTGGCTCGGCGTCCTCGGACTCCTTCGCCAAGGTGCCCATCCCAGCCCCTACCAGCGGGATGTAGCGCCGCGATGTATCGTGTCGATCTATCGCCATATAGTATCGTAGTGATATATCAGCCCGATACCCTTTAGAAAAGGAGGAATCCCATGCTTGACTTGGCCGTCCTGGGCCTGCTGAAAGAGCGGGCGATGCACGGATATGAGCTGAAGCGCCAGTTGGCGCAACGCCTGGGGTTCTTTTGGACGGTGTCATTCGGGTCGCTTTACCCGACGTTGAAGAAGTTGGAAGCTGGTGGGTTCGTCGAGCGCCTACCGGACACCGACGGCCGGTCGCGGCGGCGACAAGTCTACCGGATCAATGAGACGGGGGAACAGCAGTTTCTGGAGTTGATCGGACAGGGATCTTCGACTGCCTGGGAAGAAGACAAGTTCCCATTGCGGTTTGCCTTCTTCCGCTACCTGCCCACTGAGACACGTGTGTGGCTGTTGCAACGTCGGCGGATCTACCTGGAGGACCGCTTGGAGGAGGGCAGGAGCGGATTGGCGCGTGCCAAGCGAGGGCGGGCCGACCCCTACACCCTGTCGCTGATGCGCCACGGCCTGGAGCAGACGGAACACGACCTGGTTTGGATCAACGAGCTCTTGGCCGCCGAGGGTGGCACAGACCCCCCCACAACCGATTCCCCGGAACCCGTCGACCATCCGACCGCCACACCCGTATCACGCCCCGTCCCGAACGGACGCCCCAAGGAGACATCAAGATGAGCACCCATGAAGGAAAGGTCCGCGTCGCCATCGTCGGCGTCGGCAACTGCGCCAGCTCACTGGTGCAAGGCGTGACCTACTACGTCGACGCCCCTATGGACGAACGCGTCCCCGGCCTGATGCATGTCGATTTGGCCGGCTACCACGTCGGCGCCATCGAGTTCGTCGCCGCGTTCGACGTCGACGCCAAGAAGGTGGGCCGCGACCTGTCCGAGGCAATCGTGGCCGAGCCGAACAACACCATCAAGTTCGCTGATGTGGCCCCCACTGGCG
>JBBSNE010000497.1:0-1747 GCA_038232815.1 Euzebyales bacterium
AGATGGCGACGCGCAGCAGATCAAGCCCACCGCGTTCGAACGTGGTCGCCACCTGAGTGACCGACCCCGGAAGGGCCTGCCACGACATTGTCGCGGGGGCGTCGGGGTAGGGCTCGGCGACCGTTTCCTCCTCCACCAAGACCTGCGGGGCGTTGCTGCGCTGCACCGCCCCGGGCGTCGTCACGGTCAGGGAAGACTGCACCACCCCGTCGAGTTGGCTGGTCAGGTCGGCCACGTCGGTGCCGTAGTCGTCAGCGGCGACCTGGGTGACCTCCAGTGGCAGTTCGCCTGACAGGCTGATCAGGTCGGTCTCCTCGTCCAAGGCCAACGTCAGTGGACCCAGAAGCCGGGCTTCCGGCGCCTGGAGAACCTCCAACATCTCGGCGTAGCGCAATGCGAACTCCGCAGGACTCCCAAACTCGCTGCGCAACGCCACGGTGCGGCCACCACCTGCGTCAGGGGGGTCCTCGGTGACCGTCCAGCCTCCGTCCATGGTTTGGACCCTTTCGACCATGCGGCCCAAAGGGTCGACGCCGGCCTCGGTGGCCAGTTGTTGCAAGTCGGCATCCGTCGCCACGGCGACCGTCAACGATCCGGCGGCGTCGCCGTCCAGCACCACGTCGACGGACAGGCTCAGCTGACAGCCGGTCAGCAACAGGGCGGCCAGGCCCCACAGGCCCACCTTCAGGTTGGTTTTGAACACGGCCCCGGACCTTACCGACATGGTCGGCACGGCTACCATGACTACCCCATCTTTTTGAGGAGTGTGACAAGTCGTGCCAACGACAGCGCAGGTCATGGAGGTCCTCGGAACCGTCGATGACCCCGAGATCGGCCAGCCGATCACCGAGTTGGACATGGTTGCCGGGGTCGACGTGACCGGCGACACCGTCACCGTCGATGTCTTGTTGACCGTGCCCGGGTGCCCGATGAAGGACACCATCACCAGGGAGGTCACCGCAGCGGTCACAAGCCTTGACGGCGTTGCGGCGGTGGACGTCCGCCTGGGGTCGATGACCGAGCAGCAACGGGCAAAATTGACCGAGAAGGTCCGTGGCGGGGCCGGTAAGGCCCCCGGCGGCCAGGTCGTGATTCCGTTCGCCCAGACCGACTCGACCACAAAGGTCATCGCGATCGCTTCCGGCAAGGGTGGGGTCGGCAAGTCCTCGGTGACGGCCAACCTGGCCGTCGCGTTGGCGCAGCAGGGCCAGCAGGTCGGGGTGCTGGACGCCGATGTGTGGGGGTATTCGATCCCACGAATGCTGGGGGTTGAGGGGCGTCCGGTGGCGTTCAACAACATGGTCATGCCGCTGCAGGCGCATGGGGTAAAGGTCATCTCCATCGGCTTTTTCATCGATGCGGAGAAGCCGGTGATCTGGCGGGGACCCATGCTGCACCGCGCGTTGCAGCAGTTCTTGGCCGACGTCCACTGGGGCGACTTGGACTTCTTGTTGTGCGACCTGCCGCCCGGGACCGGCGACATCGCCATCTCGCTGGCACAGATGCTGCCCAACGCCGACATGCTGGTCGTCACCACGCCCCAGCAGGCCGCGCAGCGCGTGGCGTTGCGCGCCGGGCAGATGACCGCCCAGACCGGCATGCGGGTGGCCGGCGTGATCGAGAACATGGCCACGTTCGTCGCGCCGGACACCGGCAAGGAATACCGCATCTTCGGCGAGGGCGGCGGACAGTTGCTTGCGGCCGAACTGGATACCGAGGTCTGGGCGCAGATTCCGATCGACACCCG
>JBBSNE010000498.1:0-1738 GCA_038232815.1 Euzebyales bacterium
AACCGTTTACCTCGGAGTCAACGTCGAGGGCGCGCTGTTCTCCCTCGGCGACGGGCACTACCGTCAGGGTGAGGGTGAGGCCTGCGGAACGGCGGTGGAGGGTGCGATGAACTCAACGGTGATCGTCGACCTGATCAAAGGCGGCGCACCCACGTGGCCACGGTTGGAAACCGACGAATACTGGATGACAGTCGGCTCGTCACGACCGATGGAGGACGCGTGGCGTATCGGCCAGGTCGAGATGGTGCGTTGGTTCGAGCAGCTCTACGACCTGCACCCGATGGACGCCTACCAGCTGCTCTCCCAGATCACCGAGGTGCCGATCGCCAACGTCGTGGATGCCAACTACAGCGTGGTCATCAAGGCATGTAAGTCGCTCCTCCCAGCCGCAACCGCCTTCGACGGTCTGCACGACGACCTGCGTAACCGAGCCCGCACAGAAAGGCGATGACATGGATCTGAAGCTCGAAGGATGTACGGCAATGGTCACGGGTGGGACCCGGGGCATCGGGCGGGCCATCGTCGAGGGGTTCGTGGCCGAAGGCGCCGACGTTGCCTTCTGCGCACGAACTGCAGACGACGTTCGTTCCGCCGAGGACGCGCTGTCAGGTCAGGGACCCCAGGTCGTCGGTAGCGTCGTCGACGTGGGCGACGCGGACGCGATCAGCGATTGGGTCACCAGCACGGCCGAGACGTTCGGCGGCATCGATATCGTCGTCAGCAACGTCAGCGCGCTGGCGATCCCCGACACCGACGAGAATTGGGAGGCGTCGCTGAACGTCGACCTGATGGGCACTGTTCGGCTGGTCAAGGCCGCGATGCCTCATCTGGAGGACAGCAACGTCCCCGCGATCGTCACCATCTCCAGCGTGTCGGGGCGGGAGGTCGATTTTGCCTCCGGCCCCTACGGCACCGCCAAAGCCGCCATCATCGCCTACACCCAGGGCCTGGCCCACCAGCTGGCGGAAAAGGGCATCCGGGCAAACTCGGTCTCTCCCGGGAACACCTACTTTCCTGGCGGGGTGTGGGAGGGGATCGAAACCGGCAACCCGGAACTGTATGAGTTCGCGATGGGCCTGAACCCGACCGGGCGCATGGGGACCCCGCAGGAGATGGCCGCCGGTGTGGTCTTTCTCGCGAGCCCTGTGTCAAGCTTCACGACTGGGTCCAACCTGGTGATCGATGGCGCCCTGACCCGCGGCATCCAGTTCTGACATCTGCTGTGTCAGCGTCCCCAGCGCCAGGGACGGACAGGGAGGAAAATGCCGTCCAGATGTTCATATGCTGAAACCTTGACCAGCCGCGGTCGGCCCCGCCACCCCGACATTCTGACCCCTGCCGAATGGCGGGTCGTCGACGCGCTCCGTCACGGCTTGAGCCGTCGTGGCATCGCCCGGCGCAGCGGTATCAGCCTTGACGCGGTCCGCTACCACCTTCGGAACGTCCCACGGAAGCTGGACCTGTCAAATGCTGCAGCCATTCGCAACTGGGAAGGACACCCCATGGACATCCACCAGTCGGAAGAGGGCACTGCTACCCCGCTGGGATCCATCGCCCCACCGTCTACTCCTCGGCCAGGGGGTGCAGATGAAGGGCGCGCCACACCGTGTCCACACCCACCCCGACGGAGTTCAGGAATGGATGGTGTTCTTCGACGATGGTGAGGGCAACACGCTCGCGCTGCTCGCCATCAGGCGCCCCGATGCTCCGGCTGACATGCGGTGACGACAGATTCACG
>JBBSNE010000499.1:0-1724 GCA_038232815.1 Euzebyales bacterium
CCAGGGCCATACCAGTCAGCGGTGACACCCAATTTGACCTTCTCGGCAGCGATACAGACCCTTTGACCTCTGACCGCTGGGTGGCTACCAGGTCAGACGCCGGGTCACAGCCCATCGCAGCCGAACTCGTCGTTGATCGGGGCACCTGCATGGCCCTGGTCGTTCGCGATGCCCCATGAGCCGGTCAGATTCGACACAACCGAACACCTGACCCCGCTGTTTCGTATCGTATGGCCATGACAACGGCGCGTGTCCAGGAGGGCGCACGGCCGCGCCTGGTGACCGCGCTGGTACTGGTCGTGATCCTCGTGGCCGTGGGCTGGCTGTTGCGTGATGGCGACGATGCCCCCGTCGTCGTGGTGCAAGTCCCCTCCCCCGGTGAGGTACTTGATGAGCAACTCGACGATGGGACCCCGGTCTGGGTGTCACAGGACCAGGACGGTCAGGTTGCGGTCCTCGAGGCGCTCACGCCATCAACCGGACCGATCGGGGGCATGGTCGGGTGGTGTGAGGACGGTCAGCGTTTCGTCGACCCCCACATGGGGCTGACCTTCGGTCCGAACGGAAGCCGCTACAACGGGTTGGTGCCGGGGCGTGCCAGACCGCGTGCCCCCACTGTCGGGCTGACGCCACGAACGATCCAGGTGGCGGGTCAAGCCCAACCAGGTGACCCCGTGCTGGTCGCCCAGCCGGTCACGCCGTCCACAGACAAAGTCGACCCCCCTCTGCGTGGCGAGTTGGCTCACGGACCCCCCGCTTCATGTCGCCGACCTGAACGCCGGATCGGCGGGACGGACACTGCGTCGCTGACGGGTTTGCGGGACCACGCACGACGTCGCCAACCGTTGGACATCAGCGTCCCCGGGTGGCAGATCGGCGACGGCTGGTTGCAGTTCGGACCAAGCGGGAACGCGCAATGGTGTGAGGGCTCGCTGACGAACCGGGGGAACAGCACCTGTACAGGGGGGGACGTGATAGACGTCACCGTACGGGTGCCTACCGACGCCGCTGCATCGATCACCACCGTGATCGGGGATCCGTTGGCCGTACAGGTCGATGAAGAGGGGCGGATTGTGAAGGCAGCAGTGCTGCCGACGTCGACGTGGGCCGGATCGTCTTTGCAGCCCAGCGCGACGTACCGCTTGGACTACCTGGCGCCGGATGTCGGCAGCAGCCGTCTGTTGGTTCACAGCGCCGATGCCAAACGGTGTGTGTCAGCGGCGCCGGCCATCCTGGGGGTGTCACCGGACACCAGCGTGATCTACATCGACGTCGACACCCGCTTGGACATCCGTGGCGCCACCACTGTGGACGACCTGCGCAGGGTGGGGGTCCCTGCCACTGGTCTGGCCGTCGACGTGGTGGTCGATGGCATCACCTGCAGGGCCTTGGCCGTACGAGATGTCAGCTGATCACAAGGGGGGCCGAGCCCGCCGCCACCGGGTCATCGACACGTTGGTCGACGGTGTGGGTGCGGCACACGTTCTAGTCGACCCAGAGCTGCGCAGATCCTATGAGCGGGACTGGACGGGGCGTTTCGGCGGCGAGGCAGCCGCTGTCGTTCGGCCTGCGAACTCAGACGAGGTGGCGGCGGTCGTCCGGTCATGCGCCGATGCCGGTGTGGCCATCGTCCCCCAGGGCGGCAACACGGGACTGGTCGGCGGCGGTGTCCCGCGGGCCGGAGAGGTCGTGATGAGCCTGGCTCGTCTGGTTGACCTGGAACC
>JBBSNE010000500.1:0-1689 GCA_038232815.1 Euzebyales bacterium
CTGCAGACTGGCCTGGTGCTGCTTGCACGGCGTCGGCCTGCGTGCTGGACGATTCGTCGGCGGCAAGAGCAATGTCGCTGTCAGACTCAGCACCGGCGTCGTCGGCGGTCTGCACCGAATCGACAGAAGGCAACTCGGCTTGTTCCGCAGGTCTCCTTTCTTGCTGGTCGGAATCGTTGTCAGAGGTTTGGGTGTCCTCGGCAGCCGAACAGCCCATGGCCAGCAACAGGATGGTCAACAACAGTGCGATCAAACGGGTCGGCATGACGGCCGTCCTTCGGTCAGGGGTGTGAGGGTGCATCGATCAGGTAGACGTCATGCCACCCTCATTGGTTGCATCCCGTCGTCACCGCCGGACTAAGGTCGGTCGTGTGACGCCTGACCAGGGATGGGACGATGTCGTCCCCCAGGGCCCCGCTGACCGATCCGGGTGGGGCGTGATCGTCGTGTTGGTGGTGGTTGTCGCCGTCGGGTTGCTGGCCCGTTCACCGGCGACTCAGCCTGCCCGGGTACGCCCGACACCAGCATCGTCGCCACGTTCCCTCCAGGTCGTGGAAAACCCCGCAATTCCACAACCAGACGTGGACCAAGTGGGGGCGCGCGTTGACCTGGGAGGCACCTGGTCAAGCGCTGGTCGTCCCCCCCGCCCTCTGGGCCTCACCTCCTCGCATGCAACCTGGACCGGGGACGACCTGGTGGTGGGGTTCAGCCCTGGCGTCGCGGCGTACCGTCCCGGTTCGGGACCACAGGCGGGTTGGCGCCCGTTGCCCCCCCACCCTGGTGGTGCCGTGCAGATCCGTGGAGCCGTTCAACGTCAAGGTGCAGCAATATTTGTCTACGGGGCCAGGCAATGCGCGGACTGCGACTGGGAACCGTCGCTGTATTCGTTGAACCCGATCTCAGAGGTGTGGCGTCAACATGCCGCTGCCCCCGGCCCGGTGGGTGCTGGTCAGGTGGCGGTCAGCATGGTGGGTACCCAACCCGTAGTCGTTCGCGACCGTCAGCCGCAGGGCCTTGAGGCGTTGATGTATGACCCGGCCGCAGATGACTGGTTGGATCTGGATGTCCCCGCGACCCCAATGCTGCGGTGGCAGGCCATCACCGCCGGACGAGAACTGCTGATCATCGGCGTGACCAGCGATGCCGATGGAGGGGAGGTCCCCATGGCCATCGCCTACAACCGCACGAGGGAAGCGTGGCGAGATGTCAGTGAGGGGCTCTCGCTACGTGCCCCCGACCGTGTCGCGGCAGTCTGGACCGGAAGCGCGGTGGTGTTGTTCGGGGCGTCAGGGCGCAACGGATCCCCCCGGGGGGCGATGCTCTCACTGAACGACGGCCGCTGGACACCGCTGCCACCCTTGCCCGTCTTCCACCACCTGCTGCCGGTTGTGGACGATGATCGATCACTGGTGGGACTGACCGGTGTCTGGGACGGTGCCCGCGCGGGATTCTTCGGAGGGATGGGACAACCGCTGTTCGTGGCGTGGTCACCATTCACCGGCGAGTGGCAGGTACGCCAACCGCCGCCACCGCGAACGGGTGGACAGACATCATGGACCGGGCGGCAGATCTTGGTCTGGGGAGGTCTTTCTCCCAGTACGGTCACTGATCTGCAGAGCTGGACAGCCACACCGAATGCCCCGTCGTAGTGCATCCTGGCCAATCGGATTTCGGTCGACGTCGAACAAC
>JBBSNE010000501.1:0-1684 GCA_038232815.1 Euzebyales bacterium
CACAAACCGATCCTAGACACACCACTCGTGCCCGGTCCCCGCAGGTTCTAGGCTGCGATCATGAACTTCGATCTGAACGACGAACAAGACGGCATCCGCAAGTTGGCGAAGGACTTCTGCGACGCCGAACTGGCGCCCAACGCCCGCGAGTTGGACCGCACCGAGGCGTTCCCCGACGAACTGGTACCCAAGCTGTTCGAGGTCGGGTTCTTGGGCGCCACCATCCCCGAGGAGTACGGCGGGATGGGCCTGGACTACCTCTCCTATGGCTTGATCGTTGAGGAAACCGGACGGACCGACGCGTCGATCCGCTCGATGATCAGCGTCAATCTGGGCCTTGTGTCCTCCTCGCTTTTGAACTACGGGACGGAGGAACAGAAGCAGGAATGGCTGCCCCGGTTGGCGGGGGGTGGCGACGGAGCAGGTCTGGGTGCGTTCGGGCTGACCGAGCCCGACCACGGATCCAACCCGGGCGGAATGAAGAGCTTCGCCAAGCGGGACGGCGATGACTGGGTCATCAACGGCTCGAAGATGTGGATCACCAATGGCTCCCGCGGAATCCTGACGGTCATCTATGCCCAGACCGACGACGGGATCACCGCCTTCTTGGTGCCACAGGACTCCGACGGGTACGCCGGCACACCGCTGCATGGCAAGCTTGGCCTGCGGGCTGGTGATACTGCTGAGGTCACCCTCACGGACGTCCGGGTACCGAACGGCAACGTCCTGGGTCAGGTCGGCAAGGGTCTGAAGATCGCCCTGCACAGCCTGGACAACGGCCGCTTCTCACTGGCGGCGGGGTGCACCGGAATCTCCCAGGCCTGCCTGGACGCCTCCCTGACCTACGCCGGCGAACGTGAACAGTTCGGCAAGAAAATCGGCGGGTTCCAACTGGTCCAAGAATTGCTCAGCGAGATCTTTTTGGACCTGGAGGCCAGCCGAGCCCTGTACTACAAGGTCGCCTGGAAGCATGACAAGGGCGAGCGGCACACCGTTGAGTCAAGCGTCGCCAAGACCTTTTGTTCTGAAGCTGCGGTGCGCAACGCCAACCGGGCGGTGCAGGTCCACGGTGGCTACGGCTACTCCGACGAATACCCCGTGGGGCGGTACCTGCGCGACGCCCGGGTCACCACCCTGTATGAGGGCACCAGTCAGATCCAACGCCTGCTCTTGGGACGTCACCTGACCGGCATCAACGCGTTCACGTGAGATTGCTCCGAGTCGAACTTGTCTCGCGACCGACGATGGAGGAGATCGTCGCACGGGCGCGATCGCTGGCCCGGTCCGCCGGTGGTACGACCGCCCCGGACGCGTTGGCTGCTGTTCATGAGGTCCGGAATTCCACGGCTGACTACGCCGCCCGCAGATTGGGACGTTGGGCCCGCATGATCAGGCGGGTCTGGGGACTGACGGGGCCGCCGTCCCAGTCGCCGAACACCTCGATGTCGACAAGGCCGGCCTGGTCGGCCATGTCAGCCAGTTCGGTCACGGTGTAGGTGTTCACCCGGAACTCTCGTTCCTCACCCGAGGGCAGCCGGACGGTGCGATTCATCACCCCGGTCAGCCAGTCCATCGTCCCGAACTCGACGGTCCCGTCACCGCCGATGGGGTTTTTGTCCTCAGGGTCGTGGATCAGGGCGATCCGGTCGCGGTGCATGGCCTCCAACAGCAGGGTGCCTCCAGG
>JBBSNE010000502.1:0-1675 GCA_038232815.1 Euzebyales bacterium
AGGGGTGGTTGTGCGACTCGATCTTGAACGTGACGGCCAGGCCGTCGCCGATGTCGACCACCCCGGCGTTCTCAACAGGTCCGATCAGGATGTCGGGTCCCTCCGTCGGCAGGGTCTGCAGGTAGATCTTTGAGGATTTGTACGAGCAGTGCTCAGACCACATCACCGAGTAGGTCCCAAGCTCCGCCGTGGACGGTTCACGGCCCAGCGCGGCGACCACGTCGTCGTATTCCTCGGGCGTCAACCCCAGTTCGCCGGCCAGGGTGCGAGGGTCCGCTGCGGGTGTGGGGGTCTCCATCAGGGGGGCAGACTACGTGCGCTGGGTGGTGGCGGTGGACCCTCCCATGCACGGATCGACCGAAATCGCCCCGCTGGCCGGTACCGCGCTTGGTCGATCCGTGACGCCGTAGCCAGCTGAGCTGGAGCGATCACCGACCGTTGGTGACGTCCACCGAGAGGTTTGGTCGATGTGTGGGCAGGCAGGCGTATGGGGCCTGGACGGGCTGGCAAGCTGTGGCGCGTGACTGCCACAGATCCCACGTTTGATGTCGGCCCCCTTCCCGAGGATGCCCACCCCGCTGTCTTCCCCTTGCGTCTTGATGCGTTCACGTCTGCCGGCGGCGTGGACTATCCCGAGGAGGGCGAGCCGGATTACATCCCCGCCCACCGCCGGATCGGCGCATTCCAGAACGGCCGACCCGTCGGTCATGCCGGCGCGTGGGACTTCGGGCAGTGGTTTGGGGGACGCCGACTGCCGATGGCGGGCGTGGCGGCGGTCACCGTGTCGGCCGAGATGCGTGGGCAGGGGGTGGCCACCGCGATGATGCGTGCGGTCCTGCGCCAATCGTTGGAGCAGGGTGACGTCATCAGTTGTCTGTATCCGACGGCGCCCAGTGTGTATCGCAACGTCGGGTATGCGTTCGCCGGCACCCGCATCGAACGGACGCTGCGAACTGCAGCCTTGAATGACCTTCCAGTGCCTACAAACCCGCCCCGCCTACGCCCCTTCGATTTCGATCATGACCTTGCCTTCGTGGCCGCACTATTGGATGCCCAAGCCGCCACGGTCCAGGGCCGCATCGACCGCGGCCTGACCCGACACCGCAACCTGGCGGAACCAGACGACAACTTGCGGGCGTGGGTGGCCGAACGTGACGGTCAAATCGTCGGATACCTGCAGACCGTACGGTCAGAACCGTCACCGCGGGAACACACGTCGTTTCGGCAGAAAGTCCTCAACATGTCCGCGGTGGATCGCGACACCTGGTTGACCTTGTGGCGGCTCGTCGGGTCTCAAGCGACGGTGTGCCGCCATACCGACTTCATCAGCGCCCCCCATGAGCCGCTCCTGGATGTGTTGTCGCTGCCGCCGGGGGAGCTTGACACCTTCGAACAATTTTGGATGGCCCGGCTGTTGGACACCGCTGCTGCGGTGTCTGCCCGGGGGTGGCCCGCCGGGGCGGACGTGTCCGTGGGCCTGACCGTCGCCGATGATCTGCTGGGGCACAACAACGGCACATTTCTGTTGACCGTTGCAGAGGGACAAGGGCGGTTGGACGCTCGGGCGGGCCAGGTCCGCGATCCCCAACTAAACAGGCCCCGGCTGGACATCGGTGCGTTGTCGGCGCTGTTCACCGGACACGTGTCCGCCGCCTCACTTGCTCTGCACGGCCGC
>JBBSNE010000503.1:0-1635 GCA_038232815.1 Euzebyales bacterium
CTTGCCGAACCAGGGATAGACCGGGGCGGTGTTTCCGCGCCCCATCATCAGGTCCACCCGGCCGTCGGCCAGGTGTTGCAACATCGCGTAGTCCTCGGCGATCTTGACCGGGTCGTTGGTGGTGATCAAGGTCGTGGACGTGGACAGGATCAGCCGCTGGGTCTGCGCGGCGATGAAGCCCAACATGGTCGTGGGTGAGGACGGCACGAACGGCGGGTTGTGGTGCTCACCGGTGGCAAAGACGTCAAGGCCTCCTCGGCCTTCAGGGCGATCGCGACCATGGCATGGATGCGCTCCGCCTCCGTGGGTGTACGGCCGGTGGTCGGGTCGGGCGTGACGTCGCCGACGGAGAAGATCCCGAACTGCATGAATTACGGCCTTTCAGTTTGGTTTAAAGGGTCCGGGGCGCCACCTCCCCTGGCGGCAGACTGGGCGGTGAGGTCCGCGGTGGGGCCGGGGGTTGACCACTGGAAATCGAGGTTCCGGCCAGTTCTGAGGCACGTGCGGGCTGTGCGGACGGAACCGAGCCGGCCAGGACCAGGAGCGTGGCCGCCACGCATCCGTAGATGAGCCTCCTCAGGCCATTGCATGCAGTTCGTCGGAACGCCTTCATACGCACAGATGACGTATGGGTATCCAGTTTGGTTCACGTGGTAGGACGGCTAGGGATATCTCGCGAAGCCAATGCGTAGAATCGTCGACAGTCGGATGGGTGAGTTCGATGGACCACAGTGCAGTGCTCAGGCGGGTCATCACGCTGATCGCTGTTGCGGTCATCGCACTGTTGCCACTAACTGCGACGGCCCAGTCCGGGGCGGAGTTCTCAGGCCTGGAGTCCGGTCAGCGCGTCTATGACCGGACACAGACGTCGCTGGACTCGTCGCAGATCGCTGATCTGCAGCAACGGCTGGATGAGCTGCTGTCGACCGGCGCCGACGCAATCGTCTATGTGCGCGAGCTCAACGTCACCCCCGAACAGACCCTTGCTCAGGTCGAGGCGCTGCAACAGTCTTGGGTGCGCCGGACCGGTGCCGACCAGGACACCGCCATCGCCATCTTGATCAACCGCAACCCGGGTGACCCCAACGACGCCCGGGCTGGTGTGTTCGTGGGCCCGACCTTCAACGACGGCAACGTCGATGAGGACGAGCAGCTCGCGATCGTTGACGCGGCGTTGATACCGCCGCTGCGTGACGGTGACGTCCACGGCAGCTTGGTCGCGGGTGTGGACCGGCTGACGAGCAGCATCCGCAACGGCCCGCCCCAAAGCGCGTTTGAGAACTGGTCAGCCACCGCTGCAAACATTTGGCTGCCCTGGGTTGCAATCGTCGTGGCGCTGGCAGGGTTAGCTGCGGCGGTGGGCCTGTTTCGTCGCCGACAGACCACCGACATTGCCGAGCGACATCCGACGACCATGAGACCAGGCGACCTCTCCCCAGCCCTCGCCGCAGCGCTGGCTTTGGGGGGACCACAGGCGTCTGCGGTGCCGGCCACCCTGCTCGACATCGCCGGTCGCGACGCGCTGACCATCGAGCCTGAGAAGGAGGGCGGGTTCCTTCGCACTGCGACCGTCCAGGTTCGCCTGGTGGACGCTCAGCCGATCCGGGGTGAGAGCGAGTCGGTGGTGTGGCAGCA
>JBBSNE010000504.1:0-1631 GCA_038232815.1 Euzebyales bacterium
GAGCAATGCGACGAACAAGCCGCCCAAGGTGGCCGGTGAGGCCCACAGGTAGCTGATGAGCCGCCCCGCCGTTGTGCGGGGTGCCTGGGGAACCCACGAGCTGAGGTCGTTGATCCAGGTTGGGTCATCTGGCAGCCCCAGTACCCGGGCATCGGGCGCAGCGCCGATCGGCGCACGCTCGCGGGACAACGGTACGGCCGCTCCAGTCGCGTCGGGCGGTTCGTTCAGTTCGCGGCGGGCGTAGTAGATCCCCACCGCGGCGCCAGCCATGGCAAGCAGTGCCGCAAGTCGTCGGGCCATCAGGGGCATCCTAGCGTGGGCTGGTACGCCGGCGGGACAGGCCGTGGCAGACTCAACGGTCTGTCTCCAATGGTCGACCCCGCACCCCGCCGTCTTGTCTACGCCACGACCATCGTGGTCGCAGCCGTGTGGGTGATCCTTGATCAGCTCACGAAATTGGCCGCGGTCCGCACCTTTTCCTCCCAGCCGCCGCACGATCTGGGGCCGATCATTCTGCGGTTGATCTACAACGAGGGCGGGGCCTTCTCGCTGCCGCTACGGGTGCCATGGTTGTTCGTCGCGGTGACGGTCTTGGTCTGTGTCCTGGTGGCACGGGCGTTACCGGGCACCAAATCGCTGGGTCTGTCGGTGGCCTACGGCCTGGTTGTGGGCGGCGCCATCGGTAATGCCGCTGACCGCATCTTTCGTGACGGGGCGGTCGTGGACATGATCGACCTTGACTTCTTTCCGCTGCGGAGTTTTCCCGTCTTCAACGTGGCCGATATCGGGATCACCGTGGGTGCAGCGCTGGTGGCAGCCTTTATGTTTTGGGCCGACCATGTCGACGCAGACGTGGCATCGCGGGTCAGGGAGGAATCATGAGCATGCTGTCACGAACCATCAACGGTGTGGTGGCCGGCGCCGTCGGGACGGTGGCGATGGACCTGCTGTGGTATCGCCGCTACCGGCAGGATGGGGGCGACGCGGACTTCAGATCATGGGAGTTCGCCACCTCGACAAGCTCGTTTGAGGAGGCGGGCGCCCCCGGTAAGGTCGCACAGAAGATCGCCACAGCTGTGGGTGAGGAACTGCCCCAGGAGTCAGCCGGGACCGCCACCAACGTCATGCACTGGCTGACCGGCGCCGGTTATGGCATCGGCCATGCCCTGCTGCACCACCGTCGCGGTGCCCTTCTCGGCGGCGCCCTGACCGGATTGGCTGCGTTTGGCAACAGTTATGCCAGTTTGGGTGCGCTTGGCATCTACAAGCCGATCTGGCAGTACGACGGCGACACGCTCCAAAAAGATCTGGGCGCACACCTGGTTTTCGGGGCGGCAACCGCGCTGGCCTACTCGGCGCTGCAAGGCTTGGCCCGATCCGACACCTGATGCAACGACAGGTCGGCCAGTCTGAGGCAGGCGCTCGGCTGGATCTGACGTTGAGCCGGTGGTTGGAGGAGTCCCGATCACGGAGTCAGAAACGGATCGACGCCGGCCAGGTGACCGTCGACGGGGCCGTCGTGGCGAAGTCCACCATCGTCGGATCCGGGCAGACGGTCGTCGTGACGCCCCCACCCGCCCCCGTGTCGCCGGACCCACCCACCGTGAATGTCCGGTTTCGCGACGATGACC
>JBBSNE010000505.1:0-1610 GCA_038232815.1 Euzebyales bacterium
CGTGTTCCTGTTGTTTGATCGCTTGTCGCTTGATCCCGCCGACGTGGGCGCGCAGTTGACCACGCTGACTGCGGTCCACTTTCACTATGCCGGGTTTGCCACCGCCGTGATCCTGGGAACCGCCGCGAAGGTTCGGCCCAGACGTTGGACCTACACCGCCCTGTTGGGCGGACTGACCGGGCCGCCCTTGGTCGGTGCCGGTTTTGCCTATCTGCCGGCGTTACAAATAGGCGGGGCTGTCGTGCTGACCGCTTCGCTGTGGCTGTGGTCCGCCGTTTCGTCCGGGGCCGTCTCCCCCGACGCCGGTCGGGTCGCTGTCGGCGCATGGGGCGTTGCCCGC
The DNA here is from genome assembly GCA_038232815.1 of Euzebyales bacterium. Classification (GTDB taxonomy): domain Bacteria; phylum Actinomycetota; class Nitriliruptoria; order Euzebyales; family Euzebyaceae; genus Euzebya. Next base: position 341 of record JBBSNE010000505.1, read on the forward strand.
CTGTCGGTCTGGATCGGGATGGCCCTGGCGCTGTGGTGGGCAGTGGGATCGGTCACCGGAGCACCCGCACCCGAACATCACGACAATGGCGCGGACGCACGGCGTGGCGAATGGGGTGGGTTTTGCGGTCGCAGGCCTCTTCGCGCTCCAACCATTGCGGCCCTCTGGTCATCGGCCACACCGTGACCGATCGACCGCACGATAGTCAAGGCCCGTCGGTCGCTTGCCTTCGAGGGGCAATTGCTGGCGTGTCATCCAGGGGAGTGCCATCTCTGACGATCAGGTCGGCACGCGACTTCGTCGCAGCCACCACGTCTGCGTTGCGTTGATCTGATCCGAAGGCCCTTTCGCGGGCCTCCTCGGGCGAACGACCGAAGCTCTCGTGACGGGCAATCAACCGCGCCAGCCGGTCCGCCTCAACTGGCTCGGCATACCAGCACTCATCCAGCCGGGGCCGGACACCAGCCCAGTCGCCGTCAGCGACCAGCAGGTAGTTGCCTTCGGTGATCACCAACGGCACCTCGCGGCGGACTGCTACCGCACAGGCGATCGGCTCCTCGATGGCTCGTTCGAAGCGGGGCGCGTAGACCACCGGATCCGTCGATGTCCGCAACCGTCGTAGCATCGCAACGTAGCCACAGACATCGAAGGTATCGGGGGCGCCCTTGCGGTCGTGGCGTCCCAGCCGACGCAGCTCTGCCTCGGCCAGATGGAAGCCGTCCATCGCAACCAGGCGTGCCGACTCACCCAGTTCGACTGCCAAGGCCCTGGCCAATGTGGACTTTCCGGCACCCGGGGCGCCGGTGATGCCAAGCACGGTGCGACGACCCGACGCGAGAAGTTCTCGGGCTCGCTCGACCAACGCCGGACCCAGCACCCATTCCGATCCACCGACTGCAGTCATCAGCGACCTCCTGCCTCAATCGAGGGTATAGGTGTCGCCATCGAGGTGGCTGTCACACCCTTGTGGTTCACTTGATGTGGTAGAACAGATGTTCGTAAACCACATGAGAGGAACTCACATGTCCGCCCTTCCCCTGACAGCCCCCGACCGTCCCCTGCTGACCGTTGCCGAGGTCGCTGAGTATCTACGGGTCTCTGAGATGACGGTCTACCGGCTGATCTCCAACCGATCGCTGGGTGCGGTGAAGATCGGTCGTTGTTGGCGCGTTCCCACCGCGGATCTGACCGCATACGTCGAAGATGGCCGGGTGCCCAAAGCCAGCTGAATGTACGGACGCCGCTAGCCGAAACCGATCCAGCCGGTGTC
>JBBSNE010000506.1:0-1574 GCA_038232815.1 Euzebyales bacterium
CAGGAACCCTCCATCAAGATTGTGACCACCGCACCGCTTGAGTACCCCGAGCTGCGGCTCAACTACGAGCGCGAGCCCTTCGACGACCCGTTGGTCCGTCGTGCGGTGTCGCTGGCCCTCGACAAAGAGACACTTCTGGAGGTGGCGCTCCTAGGGCAAGGGCGTCCCGCGACGCAGGGCTACCCTCATCCCGACTCGCCTTGGACGAACCCGGACCTTTCCACTCCGTATGATCCGTCGGCAGCGGCGGCACTGCTGGACGAGGCAGGCCTGTTGGACACCGACGCCGACGGCCGCCGGGAGTTGCCGTCCGCTGAGCCCCTCGAGTTCGAGATCAAGGTCACCAGCAGCCGGCCGACGGACGTGCGCGCTGCCGAGTTGCTCACCGAGCAGCTGCGCGAGATCGGAATCAGCGCCCGTCCGGTCCAACTCGACGCGGGCACGATCGGGGGGCTCTTCCGCTCGCGAGACTACGATGCCTACATCACCACCATCGGGCCCCATGGCGTCGCAGACCCGGACCAATTCGTCCAGTCGTTGCGGTCCGGATACCTGTGGCGGAGCCCCGAGGTGCCGCACGCGGAGTACGGGACCTTGATCGAGAGCTGGATGGCTGCGGCGGACCTTGAGCAGCGGCGTGACCTCTCCTTCGAGATGCAGGCGGTGTTCAACGATCAGCCGACCGCCGTTCCGCTGTACTACCCCGACGTGCATTGGGCCTACCGGCCAGAGGCCTTCGACGGGTTCGTCGAGGCCCGCGGCTACGGGATCGTCCACAAGTGGTCGTTCCTTCCTCGCGAGGTCGCCGCCGAGGCCCACGCGCTCGTCGAGTCCTGATGTCGCGTGCCGCCACCACGGTCGGGCAGTACATCGCCGTGCTGGTGGCGGCGTTCACCCTCAACTTCCTGCTGCCCCACCTGGCACCGGGCGACCCCGTGGAGTTCGTGCTGGCCGCGGGTGGGAGCCTGACCGAGGTCCAGGTGGAGCAGGTCCGGGCGGAGTTCGGGCTGGACCGTCCGCTGCCCGTGCAGTACGTCGCCTACTGGCGGGACCTGGTCGCCGGTGACCTGGGGACCTCGGTCCGGTTCAGCCAGCCGGTGCGGACCCTCCTGGCCGACCGGATCGGCTGGACGGTGCTGCTGGCCGGTACGGCCACGCTCCTCAGCGCCGTCGTGGGAACCATCGCGGGTGTCTGGGCCGCCCGGCGTCGCCGACATCGAGGCGATCTGGGGGTGGTCGTCGGTGTCCTTGGCGTCGATGCCATGCCGGCGTTCTGGATCGGCATGGTGTTGCTGGGGGTGTTCGCGGTGCAACTCGGCTGGTTCCCCTCCTTTGGAGCCGCACCGTTTGCAGGCAGCGACGCCGCCTGGCTGCCCGGGGTGCTGCACCGCCTGGTCCTGCCGGCCACCACCCTGGTCCTGGCCACCACCGGCGGGGTCTTCCTGATCACCCGCGGGGCCACGATCGCCACGATGGACGAGCCGTGGGTCGCCATGGCGACGGTCAAGGGGGTCGGTGAGCGACGGATCGCCCTGCACCACGTGCTACGACCTGCGTTGTTGCCCACCTACACC
>JBBSNE010000507.1:0-1551 GCA_038232815.1 Euzebyales bacterium
CCTGTGTCCCTCCAACCCGGTGGTGTCCATCGGCACCATTTTGTCGGTGCCGGGCATCCGGTCGTCGCTGTCACAGGTGCCCGTCGTCGGCGTCAGCCCGATCATCGGCGGGCGCGTGGTTCGGGGAATGGCTGACAAGCTGCTGCGGGCCATCGGGTGTGACGTCAGCGCAGCCGCCGTGGCGGGACTGTACGGCGACTTCCTGGATGGGTGGGTAATCGATGACGCCGACGCTGATGCGGCCGAGGGTCTTCGGTCCCATGGCCTGAAGGTTGCCGTCACCGACACGGTGATGGATGACCTGGACGTCACGACGGCCCTGGCGCGCACGGCTGTCGAACTGTTGCGATGACTGCCGGCAACACGATCACCATCCACCCCGTGACGGGTCTGGGAGAGATCGGGGAGGGGGCAGCACTTGGACCCCTGATCGCAGACGCCATCGACCTTCGTGACGGCGACGTGCTTGTCGTTGCGTCCAAGATCGTTGCCAAGGCTGAGGGGATGCAACGACAGCCCGAGCCGGGCGAGAGCGTCGCGGCCGCGCGGCAACGACTGACCCTCCAAGAGGAGGTGCTGACCCAGACCCCGGTGGTCACCGTGGTCCGAACCGCCGACGGGCTGGTGTGTGCCAACGCGGGTATCGATGCCTCCAACCTTCCATCGGGGGGGTTGCTGTTGTTACCTGAGGATTGCGACGCCAGTGCCGCCGGTCTGCGTGCGTCACTGACCGAGGTGGCCGACGTCGGGGTCATCGTCGCCGACACCTTCGGTCGTGCCTGGCGGGAAGGGCAGACCGATGTCGCATTGGGGGTGGCCGGGCTGCCGGCGATGCGCGACGAACGGGGCCGCGCCGATCGCAACGGTCGCCCGCTGCAGGTGACGCTGATCGCGCTGGCCGATCAGATTGCAGGAGCAGCTGATCTGGTTCGCGATAAGTCAGCCGGGGTTCCCGTCGTGGTGGTGCGTGGCCTGGATCATCTGGTCGGTGGCAGCGGGGTGGGGGCCGACCTGATCCGTCCCGCCGAAACCGATTTGTTCCCTCATGGGCGAGGGTGGTTGGCGCGGCGACTGGCGACCGGGCAGGGGGCAGCGGTGCGTCGCGGTCTGCCGACGCCCTGGGAATCTCGATTGGTGGCCCGTGCAGCCGGGGTGGACGAGGCGAAAGCCGGTGATGATGGAGTGACGTTGCGGTTCACCGCGGCGACCGGACTGGCTGCCGCACGAGCGGAATGTTGTCTGCTGGACCTGGGGTATGACGTCGCGGTGCACTCCCGGGCGGGACGGTACACAGTTGTGGTCGCGGCCACGGGTCAGTGACCGGTCTGGCCCCACCCTCGTTACACTGGCGGTTCGCAGTGTGGCCGACCGGCGTTGCCCACGGGCAAACGCTCATTCCCACCGATAGTGCCCCTAGTCATCGATCTGAAGGTTGAGTCCAACGTGTCCGAGGAGCAATACGGATCCAAACGTGAGCGGCAAAAGGCCCGACGTGCTGAACGACTGGAGCGTGAGGCCCAGACCCAACGGGTGGACAACCGCAAGCGGCAG
>JBBSNE010000508.1:0-1546 GCA_038232815.1 Euzebyales bacterium
GAAGAAGAAGACGAAATCCAAGAGCAGCACGTAACGGTCGTACGTCGAAACAACGAGTAGAAACGGGCCGATGAGCGCCCGGCCGATTGTGGTGCTGGGCCTGATGGGCGCCGGCAAGACCACCCTTGCCGCTGCGTTGGCGGCGGCCCTGCAACGTCCACTGCACGATTCCGACGCCGATATCGAAGACGACACCGGGAGGGAGGCAACCGACATCGCCGCGTGCCGCGGGGGTCGCGAGCGGTTGCACGACCTTGAGGCAAAGCATCTGCGCGACGCGCTACAGGCCGACGCCGGTGTCATCGCCGCTGCCGCCTCGGTTGTGGACCGGGCGGCCTTGCGGGCGGCGTTGGAACGCGCCTTCGTCATCTGGTTGGACGCCCCACCCGATGTGTTGGCCAAACGTTTCCACGCAAACCCCCACCGCCCGGTCTATGGCGATGCCGATGAGGTCCTGAAGCGGCACGACCGCAGACGACGACCCCATTTCGGTGCGATAGCCGACATCGTCCTGGATGCGACAAAAGACCCGCAGGTTCTCGTTGGCCAAGCCATCGCGGCCGTCAGGGAACAAGACGTGTGACCAAGGCCGTCAGGTCAGCAGGTCGGGCGCGTGCCAGTCTTCACCCAGGACGTGCCATTCCAGGAAGGCGAACACCGTCTGATACCACAAGCGCGCGTGCTGGGGTTTCAGGACCCAATGGTTTTCGTCGGGAAACATCAAGAACCGATGGGGCATCGCTTCGCCGATGCGTTGGTGACGTTCGGCCAACTCCGCCCACAGCCGCAAGCCTTCGCCTATCGGAACGCGATAGTCCTTGTCACCGTGGATCACGAGCATGGGTGTGGAGATGGCATCGACGTGTCGATGCGGACTGTTGTCCAACGCCATCTGCGGGCTGAGTTCGCGCCGCCAATAGTCATAGGCGTCAGTGGTCGGACCGAACTGATCCAGTGCCCACAGGCTTGCGTGGGTGACGATCGCGTCGAAGCGGTCGGTGTGCCCAGCGATCCAATTGGCCATGTATCCGCCGAAGGATCCACCCATTGCCGCCGTGCGTGTCGCGTCGACGTCGTCACGCTCCAGCGTGGCATCGGTCAACGTCATCAGGTCGGTGTAGGGCGCCTGCCCCCAAGCGCCCCACCCCCTGGCGATGAAGCCGTCGCCGTACCCAGTGGACAGTGCGGGGTCGGGTAACAGCACTGCATAGCCGTTGGCCACCATCAACCAGGGGTTCCAACGCCAGGACCAATCGTTCCACGATGACAGTGGTCCGCCATGGACCCACAACAACAACGGGACTGGCATTGCGGCAGATGCCTGGACCGGCAGGCATAGCCAAGACCGCAACGGTGTCCCGTCGGTCGCCGTGGCGGTGACCTCTGCCAACGAACCGGGCAGCTTGACGTCCTCACCGGGGCTCGGTAAGCGGCGGGGCTGTTGATCCGGCGTCGTACTGTCCAGTGCCACCACGGTCGGCGGGGCGTCGATCGCACTGCGGATGGCACAGACCCGGCTGCCGTCGGGGGAGATCACGATGTCGTC
>JBBSNE010000509.1:0-1543 GCA_038232815.1 Euzebyales bacterium
ACACCACGGTGCTGAAGCAGGCCCGAATCCTTCTTCGTTAGTCGACGTTCACAGGCTCGATTCGATCGTGTCGTCGGTGTTCAGGTCACCGTTCTCATCGAACTGTTTCACGTCATAGGTGCCCACCGACGGCTCGCCGGCATCGCTGAAGTCCATCGGCCCTGACGCGCCGTCGTAGTCGATGTCCTCACCGTCGTCCAGTAGGCCCTTGCACTCCTCGAAGGCGGTGCAGGTGGTGCCCTCGCCGGTGACGGCAACCATGTTGTCGGCGATGGCCGCAGAGGTGTTCTCGCCACCGGCATGGGCGGCCAGGGCGAACGCGATGGCGCAGTCATACGCCTCACCCGCGAACCCGAAGTCCTCCAGGTCGGGGTTGAACTCCTCCAGCGTGGTCTGGAACTCATCGGAGGACGAAGAGGCCGGGGCGGTGACGCCCATGCCGGCCAGCACGCCGGGGTTCTCCGGGTCCACCAGTTCGGGCAGATCGCTGGAGTTCAGACCGTCTGCACCGAACACGACGACGTCAGCCGGGCCGACACCACGTTCGATCATCGTCTGCAGAATCCGGGCGCCCTCGTCGAAGGCGATCACGGCCACGGCGTCGGCGCCGGAATCCACGACCTGCTGAACCTCGGCGTCAAAGCTTTGCGCCATGGGGTCGAATGTGGTCTGCACAGCAACGGTGGCACCGGCGTTTTCCAACGCGGGAACCATTGCATCCAGCAGGCCCTGACCGTAGTCGTCGGCGCGGGCCAGGATGGCGACGTTGGTACCGCCGGCCGCCACGATCTGGTTGGCGAGGACCGGACCCTGCAGCGCATCGGTGGGGGCCGCACGGAAATACAGGCCAGCGTCGTCGTAGTTGGTGAAGGTCGGGGAGGTGTTGGACGGCGAACACATCGCCGTTCCCGCACCCGTGACCTTGTCGATGATGGTCAAAGAGATGCCCGACGACGCGGCGCCCACGATGCCGTCGACCCCGTCGGCCAGCAAGCGGTCGGCGGTCTGGTTGGCGATGGTCCCGTCGCCGTCGCCCTCGTCACCGCCGCCGGATTCGAGCTCTGACCCGTTTGTTCCCCCGGCGTCGTTGACCTGCTGCACCGCAAGTTCGAACCCCGAGATGATCGGCGGCCCCAAGAAGGCCAATTGCCCCGTCTCGGGCAGCAGGTAGGCCAACTGCAGTGGTTCACCGTCGGCCGACGGTGTCTCGGTGGCGGTGGTCTCGGTCTGGGCTTCGGTCTCGGTTGCCATCGCCGGGTCGTCCTCGGTCATCGCTTCAGTCGGCTCCATCTCCGTCGACTGCATCTCGGTCGGCGCGGCTTCGGTGGCTGCGTCCGTGGGCTCGACCTCGGCGACGTCCTCAGCGGGTTCAACCGGATCATCCTCAGTTGCGGTGTTGTCATCGGCCGCACAGGCGGCCAGCAACAAAAGCAGCACCGCGAACAGGGTGATCAGACGACGCGGTTGTGTGACAGGCATGTGTTTGCACTCCTCCTGGGGCAGGGCCCGAACCAAATGGTCCGGGCCCTGCAATTGATAACAC
>JBBSNE010000510.1:0-1543 GCA_038232815.1 Euzebyales bacterium
GGGCCCGCCACATAGCGCCCGAAGTCCAAGACCCGCAGGCCCTGTAGGGGTCCGTCCGGTTTGCCCATGGGGATCTGCACCCGGTCATCATCCACCATGACGGGCGGCCGCGGATGGTAGACGTATCAGGTGTCCGCCCCTCCACGCCGCGTCAACCTGATCCGGCTTCCCCGTTCCCGGCACAACCCACGGCGGGCGGTGCTGACACGGGTCGGGTTCGCGCTGGCGCTGCTGGTGTTCATCGCCGTCGTGGTCTATCTGGGGCGTGACGGCTACGTCGACGCCGCCGGTGGTGGCTTGACGATGATCGACGCCTTGTACTACGCCTCGGTGACCGTGACCACGACCGGGTATGGCGACATCGCTGCGGTCACTCCGGCAACACGGCTGGCAACCCTGATCCTGATCACACCGGCCCGGATCCTGTTCCTCATCCTGGTGGTCGGCACCACGGTCGAGGTGTTGACCGAGCAGTACCGTCAACTCCTTGCCGCAACACGATGGAGGCAACGCGTGCAGGACCACTACGTCATCTGCGGGTTCGGATCGACCGGTCACAGCGCCGCAACGGCACTGCTGGCCAACGACGTCCCACCGACCCAGATCACCGTCGTGGACACCGACGACGAGGCGCTGCAACGTGCCACGACCTCAGGGTTTACTGCCGTGCAGGGGCAGGCCTCACGAGTGGCGGTGCTGCAGCAGGCCGCAGTCGAGCGGGCCCGGTCGGTGATCGTCACCCCCAACCGTGACGACACCGCCGTGCTGATCACGTTGACCGCCCGCGAACTGAACCCCGCCGCCCACATCGTCGTGGCGGTGCGGGAACAGGAGAATCTGCACCTGCTACGACAGAGCGGGGCGGACGAGGTCATCGACTCCACTGCCGCCGTGGGCCGACTGTTGGGGCTGGCGACCCACTCGCCGGCGGCGTTGGTGCTGATCGATGATCTGTTGGAGTCCGGGACGTCGCTGGAAGTGGCAGACGTGGCCCCTGTCATCGAACCCGACGGGACGTTGACCGTCCCCGCCGGGGTCTCGTGTATCGAGGTCGTGCGTGACGGTCAACGTCTGGCCTATCCCAACGGGGCGGCTGGCGGACTACGGGCGGATGACCGGTTGCTCGTGGTGCGTTCCACTGTGGCGTGAGAGTCGACGGTCAAGAAAAGAGAACCCGATGAGGTTTGGGGTGGCGCTGGTCTGTACCCTCGCGCTGGTCGCAGGGTGCGGCAGCAGTGGCGACGATCGGCCCATCGGCCTTGAATTCAACGATGACTTCAAGGCCCAGTTAAATCAGTTGCAGGCGTCCGGGGGCACCGCGCCGGTCGCGGAGTTGACTGATTTCGACTGGGACACGATGCATGTGTTTTCCGAGGGAGCATCGGCTGAGACCATCGCCGAGAAGGTGGGCGGTCCGGTCATCAATGACCCGTTCTTCTACACGGCCGGTCATCTGCTGGTCTTCTCCGCGAATGGCAAGCCGGTCAAGGCCCTTGCCTTCACGCCTGACAACATCAGCGACACCGGCGATGGCTGGACCGAC
>JBBSNE010000511.1:0-1531 GCA_038232815.1 Euzebyales bacterium
AGGTTGGCACCGATGAACCCGGCACCGCCCGTGATCAAGACAGCTTGGGAGGTGTTCGCGGGCACTGACGGTCAGCCTACCGCTCACCATGACCACAGCGCGGGCCCCGATGGGTCCGGGACGCGGCTATTCGACTCAGCAGGCGCCGTTGATGACCTGCAAGGGCCCCGAGGCGTATTCCGCCACTGAACGTCGGAACGCCCCGAGGACTGATCGTCAGCCCGGACCGCGACCTTGTCGATGGACCACCGTCACGCCCCCGGGTCCTCGTTGGGGTCGAAGCGCAACTGGGCGATGGGCCCAGAGGTGGGGTGACCGGGCCGGCCTTGGCGAACGGCGTCGTGGGGAATGTCAGGTCGCGAGGGGTGCCTCCTAGCTGGTTGCATCGTCCTGAAACAGCGGCCGGTCTGTGCGCAGTCGTCCGTCCAGGCGTCCCGCTCACCCGCCGTGCTTCGGATCAGGAGGCCACCGTTACCTGCGGTACCCAGGGGCGCAGGCAACGTGCATATCAGATGAACCTCAGATATAGTCGGTCGCATGGACACCAAGGAGCAGACTCTCACGCGATTTCTTCGGGACCCGAACTCCGTTACGGCGCAACTCGATACAGCGGATGTCGTCTTGACGCGCCGTGACGGCGACGCGCTGTTCCTACAGCCTGCCCAAAGAGCGCAGGAGACCCACTCGGCGGTGATGCTGGTCGTCCGACTGATCCGCGATGTGACCGACGATCGTCTCGGTGCCGAGCTAGTGACAAAGGCCATCTTGCGCCAAGCCCCTTGGGTGGTATGGCTGACGAAGACCGACCAGGACGCGATGATCACGGAACTGACTGCGGTGCTGCAGGCTGCCGCCGACCTCGGTCGGCTTGACCTGTTCACTCATGAACTGGATGCATGGCGGATGACCGCAGAGGTTCACGCCGATCCTGAACTGGCGGCGCGGCTTGCTGAGTCAATCGACGAACTCGTGGATGCGCCGGTCGCCCGCCCGGCATGATGGCAAAGTCCAAACGTAAGTATCGGGTCGCACCCCCCGCCGGTCCAGGGCAGTGGGAACTTCGGTTCGGCACAAGTGCTGCGGTGAAGGGGTGGGAAAACCTCTGCGCCCAAGCTCCTGGGCCGACCAGTGAAGCCTTCGACCACCTGAGAACAAACCCGCGTGCGAAGAGTAGCCGTCAGGCACAACTGAAGGGAGATCTGGCCACCCGCAAGGTACAGGATCGAACCTTGGAGCAGTGGCAGTACGAGGTCACCGGTGGCGGGAGAATTTGGTACGTGGTCGATGATGACGTACACACGTTATGGATCACCGAAGCGGGTGTGGGACATCCCTCGCGCACAGACCGGAGAGCCCAAGCCGGTTGAAGGAAATCCGTAGATTCAAGCGTCCCCCATCTCGTTGTCACGCAGCGATTGGAACTTCTTTCCGAGCGTGGTCGCCAGAACCAGAACCTGGACGAGGTCCGCCGCCGCGTTAGGTAGGTCATCATTGGACATCCGGGGTCAAACACGACCCCTGCGGGACCGCC
>JBBSNE010000512.1:0-1524 GCA_038232815.1 Euzebyales bacterium
CGACATCGGCGTCGTCAAGGTGGTCGGCGACCCAGTCGGCGGTCACCAGGGCATCGGGATTGGTTGGCATTGCGACGAGGGTAACCAGCCTGGTCTGGAGCAGGTCAGGGCGAACGGTGACAACCCGGCCGCGGGTTGGCGTGGCCGGTGGCGCCAAAGGCGTGGGTAGGGTGAGCCGCATGCGCGCCGAAGACCAACTTGCCGACCTTGCCCGTCGTTATCACGAGCACCAGATGGCCGCTCATCCACTTGCAGCCACCTACTACGGGTTGGATGTCCATCGCGACGAACTGCCTGACTTGTCCGGCGACGGTCAGGACCGGATCCGCGAGCAGGCCATGGCGTTGCGTCAGCAGGTCCAGGCCCTTCCGACCGACGACCTTGACGACAACGATCGCACCAGCCACGCCATGTTGCTCGACATGCTGCACACCGACATCGTGCGTCTTCAGCACGGCTGGACCGAGCTTGCCGTCGACTCCTTCGCCACCGGTCCTCAGACCGAGCTGCTGTTCTACCTCTCGCGGATCGACATCACGGATGCGGCCGGGGCGGCAGATTTCCTGGCGCGCATGGAGGGGACCGCCGACTATCTTGATCAGGCATTGCGGCGCCATCGTGATGGGGTCGCGAACGGACGAACGCCGGTGCAGCGCGGTGTGACGGCGGCCATCGCGCAGTGTCGCTCGACAGCTGAGCAGACCGCCGCGGACGCCCTAGTTCTAGGCCCGCTGCGTGAGTCCGCTGCCGTCCGGGGCTCCGCCATGGACACCGCCCAGCGCCTGTGGGAGGACTCCATGGCACCAGCCTTCCTCGCCTATGCCGAGGGGTTACAGGACCAGGTCCTGCCGGTCGCGCGTGATGACGATCGGGCGGGGTTGTGCTGGCTTGCTGACGGCGACGAGATGTATGCAGCCGCACTGCGCGAGTTCACCACCCTGGCCGACCCCGATCCGGCGGTCATTCATCAGACCGGGCTCGAGGTGATCGCCGAACTTGAAGCGGAATACGCCCAGATCGGTGGCCGATTCCTTGGCCTGACGTCGTTGGCGGAGATCACGGAACGTCTGCACCACGACCCGGCGCTGAACTACGACGACCCGGGGCAGATCGTCAATCATGCCCAAGAATTGTGTGACCTGGCCGCCGGGCGGGTGGGGGAGGTCATCGGCCGACTTCCCGCCGCCCCTTGTGTGGTGAAGGCCATCCCCGAGGTTGAGGCACACGGGGCGGCCGCCGCCTTCTACCAGGTGCCTGCCGAGGGACGGGAGCATGGCACCTATTGGGTCAATACGATCGACCCTGTCCTGCCTCGCGCCGAGGCCGAGGCGACCGCGTTCCATGAAGCAGCCCCAGGTCACCACACGCAGCTGGCGTTGCAATTGGAACTGGACCTGCCGGCCTTTCGGCGCATCGGCAACGTGCTGTCCGGCTACGCCGAGGGGTGGGGCTTGTACACCGAACGGCTGGCAGACGAGATTGGGCTGTATTCGGGCGACTTGGGACGGCTGGGGATGCTGGCGA
>JBBSNE010000513.1:0-1523 GCA_038232815.1 Euzebyales bacterium
ACCATCGGGTTCAGCGCGCCGGTTACCCCCGAACTGGACACCCCTGAAATACGGGAGGGGTCGTTTCCGACCGAACCGGGGCAGATCGCCATCGACGTCGGCACGGCCAGGGCACAAGGCTTTGAAGTGGGTGACAACGTCGACATGGTCATCGACGGGCCGGTGCAGACCTTCAACGTCAGCGGTCTGGTCGGCTTTGGGGACCTCGACAGCATGGCGGGGGCGACCATTGTGGTGTTTGAGCCGGACGAGGCCTTCGACCTGTTCGCCGACGGCGGCTACGACATCATCTACTTGGTCGGTGAAGAAGGGGTCGACCCGCTGGATCTACGTCAGGATGTTGCCGCCGCTCTCGGATCGGACTATGAGGTCCAGACCGGCGCGCAACTCTCCGACAGCATGTCTGCAGAGGTCGGTGAAGGCTTGGGCTTCTTCACCACCGCCTTGCTGGTGTTCGCGGCCGTGTCACTGTTCGTCGGTGCGTTCCTCATCGCCAACACCTTTTCCATCATCGTGGCACAGCGCACCCGAGAACTGGCGCTGTTGCGTGCAGTCGGTGCCTCCCGCCGGCAGATCATGGCCTCAGTGCTGGGTGAGGCACTGGCCACCGGTTTGATCGGGTCTCTGGTTGGGTTCCTTGCAGGCTTGGGTTTGGCGTTGGGCCTGTTCGCCTTACTGGACGCCTTCGGGTTGTCCTTGCCCGAGGGTGACTTGGTGGTGACCCCCGGCACGTTCTTGGTGGCCGTCGTCCTGGGTACCGTCCTGACGGTCGTCGTCGCAGTCTTTCCCGCCGCCAGATCGACGCGGGTAGCGCCGGTCGAGGCACTGCAAACCGTCGCAGCCCCGCCACCGCGCCGGAATGGGATCATCCGCTACGTCTTCGGTGGCCTGCTGTTCGTCGGCGGGGTGGTGGCGCTGGGGGTGACCATCGCGCAGGGCACAGGCATTGCCGCCGTCGGCGCCGGTGCCGTCGTGACCTTGTTGGGCGCCGCGTTGCTGGCGCCCCTGGTCACCCGCCCACTGTTGGCAGCGATGGGCGCCCCCCTGTCCGCAGGACGGGGCATCCAGGGCCAGTTGGCCACCGAAAACGCCTTGCGCAACCCCCGCCGAACCGCCGCCACCGCCTCGGCATTGATGATCGGACTGGCGCTGGTCAGTTTCATCGTCATCATGGCGGCTTCGTTCACCGCGACGGCTGACGCCGCAATCGATGAGTCCTTCGCGGGAGACTTCCAAATCGCACAGTCCGGGTTCACCATTCCGCAGGGAAATCCTGGTCCGCAACTTGAAGAAGAGGTTGGCGCGGTCGACGGTGTGGCAACGGCCACGACACAGTTGTTCGGACAGGCAGAGGTCAACGGGACGGAGACGTTTGTCTCGGCCATGGATCCCGAGGGAGTGGAAGACGCCTTGGCACTGCAAGTGATCGCTGGAGGCGAGGGTGGTGTGCTCGGCGACGGCCTGGCCGTATCCGAAGGTATCGCCACCGACGAGGGCATCAATGTCGGGGATCCGGTCCAGAT
>JBBSNE010000514.1:0-1514 GCA_038232815.1 Euzebyales bacterium
TACCGCCTGGCCCCCGAGCACCCCTTTCCCGCGGCGCATGAGGACTGCTGGGACTGGGTCAAGTGGTGTGCTGCCGGCATGGGGGACCGGAGTCACACCGACCGGCTGGTCGTGGCGGGCGATTCAGCCGGCGGGCTGTTGGCAGCGTCGATGGCGCAGCGCTGCCGGGACTATGACGACGCCCCCGACCTGGCCGCCCAGTGTCTGGTCTACCCGGCCATGAACGTTGCGATGGACACCCCGTCACACAAGGAGAATGCCGAGGGGTACCTGCTGACCGCAGACGTCATGCGTTGGTTCTATGACTGCTACGCACCAGGGGAGGGGTTCAGCCCGACCGAGGTACCCGATCTGGCTGGATTGGCCCCCGCGGTCATCGTCACAGCCGGCTACGACCCCTTGGCCGACGATGGGATCGACTACGGCGACCGCTTGCGACAGGCGGGTGTCAACACCGTCAACCTGCACTTCGACGGGTTGATCCACGGGTTCTTTGGTATGGCCGGGACCTCGGCGGCCGCCCGGGGTGCGGTCCAGGCGACGGTCGGGGCGCTGGGCGGCCTACTTGCGGGAACCGCTCAGCCTTGAATCATGCGGTCGTGCCCGGCCCATTCCTTGTCTCGCAAGTTGAATTTCTGCACCTTCCCCGTGGAGGTCTTGGGCAGTTCGTCGATCACGTCGACCTGGTCAGGAACCTTGAAGCCCGCCAGACGCTCGCGGACATGACCGGTCAGTTCCTCTGCCGACGCCTTGGCCCCCTCCTTCAAGACCACATAGGCCTTGGGGCGTTCACCCCAGCGTTCGTCGGGCACGCCCACGACGGCCGCCTCCATGACCGCGGGATGGCTGACCAGGGCTCGTTCCACCTCGATGGTGGAGATGTTTTCGCCCCCGCTGACGATGATGTCCTTGGCCCGGTCCCGTAGGTCGATGGCGCCGTCGGGATGCCAGACCCCCAGGTCCCCGGAATGGAACCAGCCGCCCCGAAACGCGTTGTCGGTCGCATCGGTGTCGTCCAGGTAGCCGGCCATCACGTTGTTGCCTCGCATCACAACCTCGCCGATGGTCGCCCCGTCCTGGGCCACGTCGTTCATGTCCTCGTCGACGACGCGGATCGGGTCGGACATGATCATCGCCACGCCCTGGCGGGCCTTGCGGTCGTGCCGTTCACTTTCGTCCAGGCCCTCCCAGGACTTGGTCGGTTCACAGACTGTGTGGGGACCATAGGTTTCGGTCAGCCCGTAGACGTGGACAACTGCGGCGTTCAGCGCCTCCATCTGACTGATGATCGTGGGGCTGGGTGGTGCCCCCGCCGTGGTGGCGATCAACCCGCCGTCGATGGGCGCCGCCGCCGGGTCATTGACCATCATGGTGAACACGGTCGGTGCGGCGTTCAGGTGGGTGACGCCCTCGGCATCGATCAGTCGCCAGATCTCCTCGCCAGTGACATTGCGCAGGCAGATGTGACGGCCCCCGATGGCGGTGACGGCCCAGGTGGTGCACCACCCGTTGCA